>NZ_NWSZ01000039.1:0-42753 GCF_002531885.1 Rhizobium sp. L9
TCGCCAACACAATCCTCTTTCGAAAGACCGAATGGACGCCCCAATACCGGAAAAATTGAACATGGTTGCTCCCCGCTTGCGGGGCGAAGGGACCGTGCCGCGACCTCTCCGTTCCCCACCAATCTCGCGCTGGGCACGTCCCCTCGCCCCGTTCACGGGGAGAGGGCTAGGGTGAGGGGCAATTTTGGGTGGGAGCTAAACAGTCGTGGCTCAGAACTCCGTCCAGTCGCCATCCTGGCTTTTCGGCGCGCTGCCGGCGCCGAAGGCGTTGGCGATCTTCTGGCCGAGTGCGCGGGCCGGTGAGGCGGCCGGGCGGGCTGTGCCTTCCCTGGCGATGCGGAGCTGCGCTGCCTTAGCAGCCGGGCGTGGGGCCACCCGCGGTGGCGGGGCTGTCGGCCGCGTAGACGCGATCGGTGCGGCGGCGGCAAAGCCGCCGGTACCCGTCAGCCGGAACTGGCCGAGCAGCGTGTTGAGCGCCGATGCTTCCGTGGCGAGGCTGTGGCTGGCCGCCGTCGATTGCTCGACCATCGCCGCATTCTGCTGCGTGCCCTGATCCATGGTGTTGACGGCGGTGTTGATCTCCTGCAGCCCGATCGACTGTTCGCGCGAGGCTTCGGCGATCGCGTGGACGTGATGGTTGATTTCCTGCACCTCGGTGACGATCACATCGAGCGCCTTGCCGGTCTCGCCGACCAGCGTGACGCCGGTCTGGACATGAGAGCCGGAATTGGTGATCAGCGCTTTGATCTCCTTGGCGGCATTGGCCGAGCGCTGCGCGAGCTCGCGCACTTCCTGGGCGACGACCGCAAAGCCTTTGCCGGCCTCGCCGGCGCGCGCGGCTTCGACGCCGGCATTCAAGGCCAAGAGGTTGGTCTGGAAGGCGATGTCGTCGATGACGCCGATGATATTGGAGATTTCGCCCGAGGACTTCTCGATCTCCTGCATGGCGGCGACGGCCTTGCGGACGATCTCGCCGGATTTTTCGGCGCCGAGGCGGGTGCGGGTGACGAGCTGGCTCGCCTCCTCGGCGCGCTTGGCGGCATCGCGCACCGTCGTGGTGATTTCTTCCAGCGCCGCTGCAGTTTCTTCGACGGAGGCCGACTGCTGTTCCGTTCGCCGGGAAAGCTCGTCGGCGGAGGAACGAATCTCGTTAGCGCCGGCGCCGATGGCCCGCGCATTGGCCCCGACTGCCTGCATGGTCTCGTTGAGCTTCTCGACCGAATGGTTGAAATCCTGGCGCAGCGCATCGAGATGGGCGACGAAAGGCTCGTCGATATGCGAAGCGAGATCGCCGGCCGCAAGGCGGCGCAGGCCATCGCCAAGGGCTGCGACGGCGCGTTCGAGTTCTGCTGCCTCGCGGGCTTTCTGTGCCTCGCGTTCGCGGCGCTCGCCGTCGCTGACGCTGCGGTCGGCCTCGGCGCGCGCCTCCATCTGGCGACGCTCGATCGCGTTGTCGCGGAAGATCGAGACCGCCTTTGCCATCTGGCCGACTTCGTCGCGGCGGTCGAGACCACTGATATCGCTATCGGTGTCGCCCTCGGCAAGGCGCGTCATGCGCAGGCTGAGCTTCGTCATCGGGCCGGCAATGCCTTTCTGCGCCATGGTGACGCCAAAGCCGATTGCGGTGAGAACAGCGGTGCCGATCAGAGTGAGACAGAAAGTGATCCGGCCGTTGACGGATGCCGAGAGGCCGTCGCCGCCATCGTTGAGCATCGCCATCATCGCATCATTGTTGGCGATCATCTTCGGCGTCAGCGCATCGAGCTTGGCATTGATCAGGGCGACGTTTGCGAGTGCGCCCGCGCTGTCCTTGCCCTTGTTCTGCTCGATGATCTTATTGGCCAGAGCTTCGATTTCATCGATGCCGGCCTGGATTTCGTCTATCGCTGCCTTGCGGCTCGGAACCAGGGCGAGGGCCTGTTTCATCCGGTCGCGGGCCTGCGGCAGCTTGCTCGGTGTGGCAAGCGCCGTCTGGTATGTCGGCGTATCGGGCTGCATCTCGGCAACCAAGGTGACCTGCAGCACCGAGGCTACGACCGAGGCGCTGGCACGTGCGCTCAGCATCGAGGCCTGCGCCTCATGATCGATAAAGGCGCCATAAGCGGCGTCCGCCCGGCGGAACTCGGAGATGACATAGATGAGCCCCGCCATCGTGATCAGCCCGAGCAGCGCCACGACCGAAATGATCTTGGTACGGATTTTCAGATGCTTCAACATGAAAAATGTCACCCGATTTTGCCGGGCGCGCGGCGCGTCCGGTGTTTGGAAATTATGTTGGTAAAGACCGCTGCCTGACTGTCGCGGCGCCGGAAAGGGAATTGACGCATGCATCATGCAATCGGCTGGCGGGCCTGTGTCGTCGCGACAAATAGAGGTGATATTCTTTAATTCCGCGCTAACGTGCAGGTGCAGGCGCATCCCTAGTTTTGAGGGGCAGCGGGAGGTTTGCGCCATCGCTCCAGAGAGCTCATCCTTCGAGGGGCTGGGAGGATGCTGCGGCAAATGAGGAGCGTTGGAGGATGTCGCGGCCAATGAGTTCGTGAGCCTCATCCACTCCCTCACTCCCATGATATTCCCCGGCGGGCATGACTCTGTTAAATCTCGTCGACCCCAACCCCGGAACTGGATCATCATGATTGGACCCCAGCTGGCATCCCCGACTCTCAGGGCTTTTCTGGCGGCCGGCCTGTTTCTGGCAGCGCTGTTTTCAAACTTTGCTGCATTCGCTCAGCAGGCTGCCCCTTCGCTGCCGTTGCTCTTCGATGCCCGCGAGCGTCTCGCCAGACCGGATCTCTCGTCGCTGGTCCGCCTGCGCTTTCTGACGTCGGTTGATTTCCCGCCGTTTAATTTCACCGATCAGAACGGCAAGCTTTCCGGCTTCAACGTCGATCTCGCCCGCGAAATCTGCGGCGAGCTGGAGATTTCGGATAAGTGCCAGATCCAGGCAATGCCTTTCACCGATCTCAAGGATGCCCTCGCCGCCTCGCAGGGCGATGCCGTCATCGCCGGCCTTGCGGTCACCCCGGAGCTACGCCGGCAATTTCTCTTCTCCCGGCCATATCTGATGCTGCCGGCGCGCTTCGTGCGCAATCTCGCCGCCCCGCTTGATGGAAAGACCGCTGCTGCGCTCTCCAACTATTCGGTCGGCGTCGTCAAAGGCACGGTGCACGAGGCGATGCTGGCAGCCTTTTTCCCGGCGCTGAAAGCGCAGGCTTTCGACACGAAGGACGCCCTGCTTGCGGCGCTGAAGGAGCGAAAGGTCGATGCTGCCTTCGCCGATGCGCTGCAGCTTTCTTTCTGGGTCTCGTCCCCGGCCTCCGACAAATGCTGCGCGCTGTTCGACGGCCCCTATATCTCCGAACATTTCCTCGGCGAGGGCATGACGATCATGCTGCGACAGAAGGACAGCGTGCTGACATCCGCCATTGATCATGCGCTGGCGGCGCTGTCGCGCACCGGCCGTCTCCAGGAGATCTATCTGCGCTATTTTCCCTACGGGCTCTACTGAGCCTCAAGGATTATCCCTTGCGGAAGCGGGCAATGGCGCTCCGCTCGATCGCCGCGCAGGTGAGCTTATCGAGGCCGAGGCGGTCCCGCAGCAGGCTGAGCAGTCGCAGTTCCTCTGCTTTGACCGAAAGATCGGCGGAGGCCACCTCGACGGCAAGCGCATAAGCGGTGTCATAGAGTTTTGCCGGCAAGGTATCGCGGACCGTTTCGAGGACCACGTCGAGGCCTTCAGGCCCAGCCAGCAGCGCGGCGCAGTCGCGTGCTATCGGAATGAGCTTGTCGTCATCAAAATCCCTGAAAACCGGCAGGAAGCCGATCAGCTGACCGATCCTTTCCATCTCCCTGTCGTTCATGGTGCTGTCGACGGCGGATGCCATCACCATCACGTAGATCAGCGCATCATGGGCGGAAAGCGGCTTGTTCATTTCTGATTCCTTGTTGATCAGCGCAGATTAGGAATTGGCGGCGGCCTTTACAAGAGATCGGCAGCTCTCCCCCGGCGGGCGGCCTGTCATTTGCGGCGCGGATCGCCGCCGTAAACGCCTTTCTGCGCCTGTTTCGCCTTGTCGGCGACGGATGCGAGCGGCGAACCCGCCTCTGCTTCCGCCCAGCCGCTTTCGGCAAGCCACGCGCCGAGATCCTGTGTACCGAGCCGACAGGCGGCGATCGCCGTTCCCTTCCATTCGACCGTGTCGAGATCGCAGGTGATGCTGCGGTTGCGCAAGAGCTGGCGCAGCGCCGTCTTCGCCATCATGCCGCAGGGCCATTGCCGGCCTGCCGGCCCGCATATCCTGTCGGCCGGCGTGGGGGCGATGCCGGCAAGCTGGAGCCTGCGCTCCTCGAAGGAAAGAATGCCCGCGTTTTCGACCAGTGGCCGCGGCAGCTCCATGGCCTTTTTGTCGGCCGGCCCTGCCGTTTGGCTGGATGTCGGCGCCGCTTGTTGCGGGATGGTGGCGGCTCTGGGCGCCGCGCCTTCAGTCGCCGCCGCTGGGTGCGGGACCGCCGGTTCCACAGAGCGGGCGATCATTTCGGCACGTTCGTCGGATATTGTCGCTGCCGGTTCGGCGGCCCCGGAGGCAACATTCGGCGCAGCCGCTGCCGTCTCCTCTGTGGCTGCGGTTTCTTCCCCTCCCGTGCCGCCGCGAAGCCTCGCTTCGCCTGCCTTCAGCAGGCCGACCACCACCGCCATCCCCATAATACCTGTACAGACGGCGGCAGGGCGCATGGAATATCTTCCTACTGGCTGGCCCAGATGATGCGGGCGATCCAATCGACATCGGCAAGATCGAGCGTGCGGTTGGGATGTTCGGGATTGAGCGACATCAGCTCGATCGACCGTGGGCTCTGGCGCAGCAGCACCTTGGCCATTACTTCGCCCGCGCATGTGCGCACGACGACGCGGTCGTTGCGGCGCACATGCGCCCCGGGCTCGACGATCAGCACGTCGCCGTCCCGATAAAGCGGCATCATGCTTTCGCCCTGCACCTCCAGCGCGTAGACGCCGGATCTCTGCGACGGGTTGGCCGGAAACTCCACCACGTCCCAGCCATGACCGGCCGGAAAGCCGCTATCGTCGAAGAAGCCGCCGGCGCCGGCCTGGGCGAAGCCGAGCAGAGGAATGGCGCTGCCCGGCGGGGGGCCGGCACGCTCGCCGATCCGCTCTCCGGCGGAACTGGCGGCCGGTTGCATGAAGGCGAGAAACTGCTCCATGCTCGCCCCCGTCGCATCGAGCACCTTGGCGATCGATTCCGTCGATGGCCAGCGCAGCCGCCCATCGGCGGAAAGCCGTTTCGACTTGTTGAACGAGGTGGGGTCGAGCCCGGCGCGGCGCGCAAGACCGGATGGCGTCAGCTCGTGCCGTTCGGCAAGCCTGTCGATCGCCTCCCAGATCTGCTTGTGTGACAGCATATGCGCCCGATTCCGTGCAGCCTGTCTCAGGCCGCGCTTTAGAGCACCGTGCGTCCGCTTCGGACGTATAAAGGACGCTCTAACACTCTAAGTCTGAACATCTCACCTGCCGAAAATCGATTCCGATTTTTCGAGCCGATGCTTCAGCGACAGAATACTAGCCGACCGCACGCCGACCGTAAAGGTAAGGAGGAATAAAATCCTGTTATCGACCGGTTTCGGCCGCTTTCAGGCCACCATCGCCATATTGATCTTGCCGAGCTGGATGACCGCCTGTGTGCGGCTGTCGACATCGAGTTTCAGCAGGATTGCCGAGACATGCGCCTTGATCGTCGCTTCGGAGACGCCGAGTTCATAGGCGATCTGCTTGTTCAACAGGCCCTCGGCCAGCATGGTCAGCACCCGGCTCTGCTGCGGCGTCAGCGTGTGCAGGCGGCGGATCAGGTCGGCGACGTCGGGATCCTGCTCCTGGCCGTCGCGATAGCTTTCCGGTGTGGCGATATCGCCGGCAAGCACCGTCTGGATGCCGCGGCGGATGTCTTCGATGCCCGAGGATTTGGAAATGAAGCCGGAAGCGCCGAGCTCCAGGGCCCGGCGGATCGTCGTGGCGTCGTCGCTCGCCGAAACGATGATGATCGGCAGGCTGGCAAATTCGGCGCGCAGCGCCATCAGGCCGGAAAAGCCGCTGACGCCGGGCATGGCGAGATCGAGCAGCATCAGGTCGGCATCTGGATGTGTGCCGGCGGCGGTGCGTGCGGCTGCGAAATCACCGGCCTCGACGATGGTCTGCCGGCCTTCCATGCCGATCACCGCCTGGCGCAGCGCATCGCGAAACAGCGGATGATCGTCCGCGATGATGATGGTCTGTTCCTGCATCGAAAACTCCCTCCCAAGAGTCCGATCATGCCGCATGCGCGCCGTCCCCTCGGCATTGCATGCAGGCATTCTGAAATGACTATATCAGATCATGTCTTCTGCGGAAGGGGATTGGCTTTTTCGTCAGCCTGGAACTCCTTCACCATCCCCATGAAGCTCTTCATCATCCGCTCCATGATGCTGATCGAGCGGTCGATCTCGGCGTCGCTCGGCAGCGCACGCTGGATGAGGCCGCCCTGTTCCAGCTTTGTCACCCGCTCTGAAAGCCGGTCGAGCTCGTCCTCATAGGCCGCCCGCTCATCGGCCGCCATACGGCAGACGAGGGCGCCGTCCTTGTCCTGGCAGATCGACATGGCGCCGGTCTGGCGGTCGAGCCGGACGAAATGGTCGCCGCTCTTCTCCAGTTGGAATCGGCCCGCGTCGGTCTCGGCCGCTGCGGCGCCAAGCGGCAGGAGAACAGCGCCAAGTGCGAGAACCAAAATCTTCATCGTCTCATCCTCCGGATTTTGCCTGGGCTGGCCCCGCTTTTTGCGTGCCGAGGCGTGGACATCGCCGCCTCTTTCCGGCAAAGCGCTCATGACCCAAGGATCAGCAATCGCGAGGCCATGATGACCGTGACACCGACCCTTTACAAGATCGTGACGGAAACGCTCTGGCAGCAAGCCAGACAAAGCGGTGTTTTTCATGGCGCCGGCATCGATCTCAAGGACGGCTTCATCCATTTCTCCACGGCCGACCAGGTGAAGCAGACCGCGGCCCTGCATTTTGCCGGCCAGTCCGGCCTGGTGCTGGTCGCCGTCGATGGCCGCGGTTTCGGTGACAAGCTCCTCTTCGAACCCTCCCGCGGCGGCGATCTCTTCCCGCATCTCTACGCCGATCTGCCGCTTGCGGCCGTGCTCTGGGAGGCGCCGCTGCCGCTCGATGAGAACGGCGTTCATATCTTCCCGGAGCTGCAGCCATGATCGATCCCTTCAAGCGCATCGCCCGCAAGGGCCTCTTCCTGTTCGACCCGGAAACGGCGCACGGCATGTCGATCGCCGCGCTGAAGTCTGGCCTCGTGCCCGCCTGCCGGATCACTCCCGATCCGCGCCTGCGCCAGACCATCGCCGGCCTCACTTTCGAAAACCCGCTCGGCATGGCGGCCGGCTACGACAAAAATGCCGAGGTGCCGGAAGCGCTCTTGAAGCTCGGCTTCGGCTTTACCGAGATCGGCACCGTGACGCCGAAGCCGCAGGCTGGCAATCCGCGCCCGCGCATCTTCCGCCTGGTCGAGGATGAAGCCGTGATCAACCGCCTCGGTTTCAACAATGAGGGCCATGACGCCGCTTTCGGACGTCTCTCAACGCTGGCGGGCGGCGGCATGATCGGCGTCAATATCGGCGCCAATAAGGATAGCGAAGATCGCATCGCCGATTATGTCGCCGGCATCCGCCGCTTCTATTCCGTCGCGCGTTATTTCACCGCCAATATCTCCTCGCCGAATACGCCCGGCCTGCGCGACCTGCAGGCACGCGAAAGCCTGGCGGCGCTGCTGTCGACCGTGCTTTCGGCGCGCGACGAGATGGCGCAGAAATCCGGCCGGAAGATCCCGGTCTTTCTGAAGATCGCCCCTGACCTGACCGAGGAAGGCATGGACGATATTGCGGCGGAAGCGCTCGCGCATCCGCTGGATGGACTGATCGTCTCCAACACCACGCTGTCTCGCGACGGTCTCAAGGACCAGCGCCAGGCGAAGGAGGCGGGCGGTCTTTCCGGCGTGCCGCTGTTCGAAAAATCGACGGCGGTGCTTGCCCGGATGCGCAAGCGCGTCGGCCCTGATCTGCCGATCATCGGCGTCGGCGGCGTCTCCTCGGCCGAAACAGCGCTGGAGAAAATCAGGGCGGGTGCCGATCTCGTCCAGCTCTATTCATGCATGGTCTATGAAGGCCCCAGCCTGCCCGGCGATATCGTCCGCGGTCTTTCGGCGCTGCTCGATCGCGAAAAGGCCGGCTCGATCCGCGCGCTGCGTGACAGCAGGCTGGATTACTGGGCGGCGCGGAAGGTCTGATCGGCCCGCGGCCCGACCAGCATGGCGAGGAAGAAGCCGCGGAACAGCAGGAAGGCGTTCATGCCAAGCCACAAACCGTGATTGCCGAAGAGCGGCACGAAGACGGCGAGCATAAGGAGGTAGCCGGCAAAGGACATCAGCATCCGGTTGCGCATGTCGACCGACCATGTCGCGCCGATGAAGACGCCGTCCATCAGGAAGGCGAGCGCCCCCGTTAGTCCGGTAATCGCAGCCCAGGGCAGATAGGTTTCGGCCGCCTGCCGCACCTCCGGCGAGGTGGTCAGCACCGAGATCAGCCACGGGCCGGCGAGGAAGAAAAAGGCGGAAGCGAATGCGGCCAGTGCGAACGACCAGATGGTTGTCAGCTTCAGCCCGCGGTCGAAGGCCGGCCTGTAACGCGCGCCGATCGCCCGGCCGGTGATCTGCTCGGCGGCATTGGCAAGCCCGTCGAGATAATAACCTGACAGCAGGAAGAAATTCATCAGTACGGCATTGGCGGCCAGTGTCACCGCCCCGAAGCCAGTGCCGATCCGCGTCATGATCGTGAAGGCGCCGATCAGCACGAAGGTGCGGATCAGGATGTCGCGGTTGAGTGCGAAAAGCTCCGCCAGCCGGTGCCGGGAAAAGATCTCGGCCCATGCCGGACGCTCGGCCCTGCCGAAATCTTTGAGCACGATGAAAAGCCCGGCGAATGCGCCGGCTGTTTCACCGGCCGTGGTTGCCCAGGCGACTCCGGCCACGCCCCAGCCGAGCGACAGGCCGAGATAGATGGATAGCAGAATATTGATGCCGTTGATCAGCGCCTGCAGCAGCAGCCCGACACTGCCCTGTCCGCGCCCGAGCACGAAGCCGAGAATGGCGTAATTCGCCAGCGCCGCCGGTGCCGCCAGCATGCGGATCGCGAAATAGGTGCCGGTCGCCTCGGCGATCGCCCCTTCCGCGCCCATCAGCCGCAATCCCGCCGTCTCGATCAGCGGCGAAAGGCAGAGCAATGCCAGCCCGCAGGCGAGCGCTGAGATCAGCGCTCGCCAGAAGACAGCCTGCTGTTCGTGCCCGTCGCGCCGGCCATAGGCCTGCGCCGTCAGTCCCGTCGTCGAGGCGCGCAGGAAGTTGAAACTGCCGAGGATCAGATCGAAGAGCATCGCGCCGATCGCCAGCCCCGCCAGCGCTTCCGCGTTACCCATATGACCGACGACGGCGGTGCTCGTCAGCCCGAGCAGCGGCGTCGTCATGAAGCCGAGCGTCATCGGAACGGCGATCGACAGCACCAGCCGGTGCGTCACGTCGAAGGCAAGGGAGTGATTGTTGCTGCGCGTATCCATGACCTGCCCTAGATCGAGGCAGAATCGCCTCGGCTGGAAAGCACCATGGCCCAGTAGGGCAGGTTCCTGGAAGACGTATTATGGGCGACCGCGACGCCGAGGCCGTCATAACGCCCGAGCATGTTTTCCAGATGATGCGGCGAATTGATCCAGGCCGTCACAACGGCATCGACGCTCTGCTGGCCGGAAGCGATGTTCTCGGCCGCCGGCAGCCGCACGCCGCTCGCCTTGACGCGGGCGCCGAAGCTGTCCGTCATGCCCATGAGGTGCGCCATCTTGCCGGCGCTCGCCATGCGCTTCGCCTGGAAGAGGGCCGCCGTCTGCGCCGCCGGATCGACCTCAAGCGGCGGCAGGCCGTTCTTCGCCCTCAACTGGTTGACGAGCGGCAGCACGCTCGTCGTCTCGTCCTCGCCGTTCGAGGGCGTGCCGGCAATTCGCGGGGTCGTGGTGCAGCCGGCGATGCCGGCGGCGAGTGCAAGTCCGGAAAGAGTGAGCAGGCTGCGCCTGGAAAGATCGATTGATATCATGTTATCGGCGATAGCTGAAAAGGCGAAGGATGACGAAGAGCGGGATGACGATCGTCGCCCCGAGGAGGAGATAGTCGCCGACGCGCCCGAGCGCGGCAAAGCCCCGGTGCCAGAGTTCCAGGATGAAGTCGCGGAACCCATAGATGATGTTCCACGGCGTCAGGCCAAAAACGGTCATGACGAATCCGACGATCAGCGACACCACGATGAGTTTAATCAATGTGCGGCTGAGCGAATCGCCGAGGAACCTGTTCACCTGATCGGACATGCGCCACCTCCTGTTTGCCCCTGGAATAAGGTCGCGGCGCACCGCCCGCAAGCCCTTTCCGGAATTGGCCGCTTCGCCTCTGAAATAGGACTTGAGTTTTTTTGTGGCCGCCGGCAAATGCCAGCGAAACGATAGGTTCGTCATGCAGTCCCACCAGCTTTCCTCAGGCGATGTCATCGCCGACCGCCGCGCCGATTATGCCAGGATGCTCGAAGAAGGCGGCGAGGCGGAGGCAGCGGCCGAGCTGATGGAGCAGGCGCTGGAGCTCGTGCCTGCCTGGGCCGCCGGCTGGTATCGGCTCGCCACCTATCTGGAAAAGGCGGGCAGGGGGCAAGCCGCGATCGAGGCCTATCGCCGGACGATCGCCCTCGATCCCGAGGATATATTCGGCGCCACCCTCAAGCTTGCCCTTCTCGGCGACTCTGCTATCCCCGACCGGCCGCCGAGCCGCTACGTCGAGCGCCTGTTCGACGATTATGCCGATCGATTCGACACCGCCCTCGTCGAAAAACTCGATTACAGCGTCCCGCAGAAGCTCGCAGACCTCATCGCCTCCACCGCCAGGCGTTACGAATGCGCCGTCGATCTCGGCTGCGGCACCGGCCTGCTCGGCCCGGAGATCCGCGCCCGCGCCCGCCGCCTCGAAGGCTTCGACCTCTCGCAGAACATGCTGGCCAAGGCCGCGGAGAAACGGGCCTATGATCATCTCGCCCGAGCCGATCTGTCGCTTGCGCCCGAGCGCTCCGGCCTGTTCGACGATGCCGGGCACTGGCGGGCCGACCTCGTGAGCGCAGCCGACGTGCTGATGTATCTCGGCAACCTCGAGAGCGTCTTTGCGATCGTCGGTGAACTCGCCGCCGCCGGTGCGGATTTCGCCTTCTCCGTCGAGGATGCGGGCGACGGAGAGGCTTTCCAACTCGCCCCGTCGTTGCGTTACGCCCATTCGGAAGCCTATGTGAGGCAGCTGCTTTCCCGCCACGGCTTCGAAATCCTCAAGATCGTCAAGACGGTCATTCGCAAAGATGGCGGAAAACCGGTTTCCGGCATTCTGTTCCTTACGCGCAACGCTGCGTAAGCGAACTTTTCTTGCTATTTTTTAATAGGTCAGCATTGCTTACCTATTTTGCTTGATTGCAACGGCAGAAGACTGATATTTCACTGATATCGCCAAGAGCGCGGCGATACCGACCGCGCCCCGCCGGCTCATTTCACATTGCAAAAAACGTCACCGCCTTCAGGAGTTCCTCCGAGGCTTTCGCGAACCTGGCTGCCGTGGAGACTGGAATATGACACATCGCATCAATGCCCTTGGCGTCTGGAATACCAGCGCGACCCGCCATACGCCGATCGAAGATGTGCAAGGTATCTTCTCCGGCAGTCTGATTGCCGCGCTCGGCATTTATGTGCTCGCCAGTGCCGGCCTTCTCACCGGCAGCACCGCCGGTGTCGCCTTCCTGCTGCACTATGCCTTCGGCGTCAATTTCGGCCTCGCCTTCTTCCTGCTCAACCTGCCGTTCTTCTATCTCTCGTGGAAGCGCCTCGGCATGGCCTTCACGATCAAGACCTTCATTGCCATCGGCCTGACCTCGGTGCTATCAGACGTGCAGTCGCGCTTCTTTTCGATTTCGAGCATCCACCCGGCCTGGGCTGCCCTTCTCGGCGGCCTGCTGCTCGGCTTCGGCCTGCTGGCGCTTTATCGCCACCGCGCCAGCCTCGGCGGCGTCGGCATTCTCGGCATCTACCTGCAAGAACGCTTCGGCATCCGCGCCGGCCTCGTCCAGCTCGCCATCGACATGTGCGTCCTCGCCGCCGCCTTCTTCGTCACCACGCCGTCGGTCGTCTTCTATTCGGTGCTCGGCGCCATTGTCCTCAACCTCTTCGTTGCCATCAACCACCGCGCCGATCGTTACATTGCGCTGTAGGGGTGGCTGCCCCCTTATCCGTCTACGGGCATCCACCGAGGCCGAACCACGGGTCTCGACCCGTCCTTCGGACCCCGCACGCGAGGCGAAGGGATATGCCGCGACCTCTCCGTTCCTCGCACACCTTTCGCAGGGCACGTCCCCTCTCCCCGTAAAACAGGGAGAGGGGACGTGCCCTAATCGACCTTCACCGATAGCGGACTAACCTTACAAATCGGTAACCCATTCTAAACAAATCGTAACTTGCCTCAGATCGGCCTCTGCGCGACACTCCTGTCGCGCCGGATTTGATGAGGTGAACCATGTCAGATTTGGAAAAACTCGTAAGACGCCGCATGCAGGAAGAATACGCCAAGGGCGCTTCCGCAGAGGAAATTACCAAGGTCGTCCGCGACATATTCAACAGCATCGACCTCTCGGGCAGTGGGTCTGAAGCCGTTGCCGCGCGCGCCGCTGCCGATCGCGATTAACCTGATATTCGACCGACCCGAGATCTTCGGGTCGGTTCCCGTAAATATCGATTACGCGGCTTTCGTCACCTGATCGATCGGGTGCTGTGAGCGGAAGCCGACGGCAAGCCGGTTCCAGATATTGATCGCACCGATCGCCACCGTAATCTCGGTCATCTCCTTCTCGGAGAAATGCGCCTTCAGTGCCTCGTAATCTGCGTCAGGCGCGCCTGTTTTGGCGATATTGGTCACCGCGTCGACCCATCCGAGCAGGGCCCTTTCGCGCGCGTCATAGACCGGCGATTCCCGCCAGACGCACATCAGGTTGATCCATTGTTCGCTGAGCCCGTCGTGGCGGGCTTCCTTCACATGCATATCGACGCAGTAGGCGCAGCCGTTTATCTGCGAGGCGCGCAGCTTGATCAAACGGATGAAGCGGCGCTCCAGTCCGGAAGACTGGACATATTGTTCGAGTGCGACGACCGCCTTGTAGGCATCAGGAGCGGCTTTGGCGAAGTTGAAATGCGGTTGCATGTCTTTCTCCTTTGATATGGCTCAACGAGCCGTCTTGCGTTCATGGATTTCAAGGAAGGCGCAGCCTCGGGCTGCGATCGATCCGTCGTCGAGGGCGGCGAGTTCGATGCCGAGATCGGCAATGCTGGTCTTGGCAAGTTCGGCCCGGTAGACCCGCTCGGCCCGGAGCATCGCCGCGCTGATGTTGCAGGGCTTGGAAAAGAAGTGGCCAGAGACCGGGTTCGGTCCGCGCTGGCGAATTTCGGCGCAGCGAAAGGCCGGGGCCGGTCCCTCCACAGCAAGCAATATGTCGAGCAGCGAAATCTCCGCCGGCGCCTTCGCCAGCCGATAACCGCCCTTCGGCCCGGGCACGGTATCGAGGATGCCGGCGCCCGACAGCGCCTGCAGATGTTTGAGCAGATAGCTTGTCGACACGCCGTGGAATTCCGCCAGCGCAGCCGCCGAAAGCACACCGCCTTCGGAGAGGCCGGAGAGCATGGCGACGCTGTGAATGGCTTGCTCGACTCCATCGCTCATTTTCATCGACGCCGTCTCCTGGATTCGTGGATAAGATATATCCATGATTATGTGCGCTGTCAACGGCGTCTCGCTGGGCACTTGTCTTTATCCCTGCGCCGGATAGAAAACGGCAAAGCCGACAGGGGAACATCATGGCATCCAACGCCTTCACAGGCCTTCTGAATTCCAGCGCCGATCGGCATTCGCTGTTCGACGACGCGCAGGGCATCGTCGCCGGCAGCATGCTTGCCGTGCTCGGCGTCACGCTTCTTTCCGGCGCCGGCCTGCTCGCCGGCGGCACCGCGGGCCTTGCCTTCCTCGCCCATTACGCCACCGGGATCAGTTTCGGCCTGTGCTTCTTTGCCGTGAACCTGCCCTTCTATTATCTCGCTTTCCGCCGTCTGGGCCCGGCCTTCACCATCAAGACCTTCGTCGCAATCGGGCTGACCTCGGTCCTGTCCGAATTCGTGCCCGGCTTCATCGGGGTCACGCATGTCCATCCGGTTGCCGGAGCGCTCTTCGGCGGCCTCGTCATTGCCGCCGGCATGCTGGCGCTCTTCCGCCACCGCGCCAGCCTCGGCGGCATCGGCATTCTCGCCCTCTATATCCAGGATCGCTTCGGCTGGCGCGCCGGCCTCGTCCAGCTCGGCTTTGACGGCATCGTGCTGGCGCTCTCCTTCTTCGTCGCCAGCCCCTTCATCATCGCCTGCTCGGTGCTCGGCGCCGTCGTGCTCAACCTGACGCTCGCCATCAATCACCGCAAGGACCGCTATATCGCGATGTAAGCGGCGTCCCAGCTCTTCTTTTTCGCCCGCTTTTCACTACCTTCAGGGCGTGGACCAGATCGAATCCGACACCTTGCTTCCTGCCGCCTTTACCCGCTGGTTTGCGGAAAAGGGCTGGCGGCCGCGCGCCCATCAGCTGGAACTGCTCGCCCGCGCCGAGGCCGGCCAGAGCACACTGCTGATTGCGCCGACCGGCGCCGGCAAGACGCTGGCCGGCTTCCTGCCCTCGCTCACCGATCTCACCCGCCGCGGCCGCATTCCGCCAGGCTCCGCCTTTACCGGCATCCACACGCTCTATGTCTCGCCGCTGAAGGCGCTGGCGATCGATATCGAGCGCAACCTGATGAAGCCGGTCGAAGAGATGGGCCTGCCCGTCACGATCGAAAACCGCACCGGCGATACGCCGATTGCCAAGCGCCAGCGGCAGAAGCTCAATCCGCCGGATATTCTGCTGACGACGCCGGAGCAGGTTGCCCTGCTGCTGGCGAACCGCGAGGCGGAGCGCTTCTTCAAGGACCTGAAATATGTCGTGCTCGACGAGCTTCATTCGCTCGTCACCTCCAAGCGCGGCCATATGCTGTCGCTCGGCCTTGCGCGCCTTCGCCGCCTTGCCCCCGGCCTGAAGACCATCGGCCTGTCGGCGACCGTCGCCGAGCCGATGGACTTGCAGAAATGGCTGGTCGCCCAGGAGGAGGGGAGGGAACATCACGCTGGTCTTGTCGTCGTCGAAGGCGGTGCCAAACCCAATATCTCGATCCTGTCGACCGAAGAGCGCATTCCTTGGGCCGGTCATGCCGCCCGCTATGCCATTCCCGATGTCTACAAGCAGCTCCTCGAACACCAGACGACGCTGCTGTTCGTCAATACCCGCAGCCAGGCCGAGATGCTGTTTCAGGAACTCTGGACGATCAATGACGACAACCTGCCGATCGCCCTCCACCACGGCTCGCTCGATGTCGCCCAGCGCCGCAAGGTCGAGGCGGCGATGGCCGAAAACCGCTTGCGCGCCGTCGTCGCCACCTCAACGCTCGATCTCGGCATCGACTGGGGCGATGTCGATCTCGTCATCCATGTCGGAGCGCCGAAGGGCGCCTCACGCCTTGCCCAGCGCATCGGCCGCGCCAACCACCGCATGGACGAGCCTTCGAAGGCGATCCTCGTGCCGGCCAATCGCTTTGAAGTCATGGAGTGCCAGGCAGCCCTCGACGCCAATTATATCGGCGCCCAGGACACGCCGCCCGTCGGCCGCGGCGCTCTCGACGTGCTCGCCCAGCACGTACTCGGCATGGCCTGCGCCGAACCCTTCGACATGCTGGAGCTCTATGACGAGGTCACCAGCGCCTCGCCCTATGCCGATCTTAGCTGGGAGACCTTCGAGCGCGTCGTCGATTTCGTCGCGACCGGCGGTTATGCGCTTAGGACCTACGAGCGTTACGCTCGCATCCGCAAGACCAAGGAGGGCCGCTGGCGCGTCTCCAATCCGGCGGTCGCCCAGCAATACCGTCTCAATCTCGGCACCATCGTCGAAAGCCCGATGCTGAACATCCGCATGGTCAAGCGCGGCGAGGGCGGCCGGCTCGGTCGCGGCGGCGCCACGCTGGGCAAGGTCGAGGAATATTTCCTCGAGCAATTGTCGCCGGGCGACACCTTCGTGTTTTCGGGCAAGGTGCTGCGTTTCGAAGGCATACGCGAAAATGAATGCCTGGCGTCGCAGGCCTTTTCGCTCGATCCGAAGATCCCCGCCTATAATGGCGGCAAGTTTCCGCTGTCGACCTATCTCGCCGAGCAGGTGCGGGCGATGATCGCCGATCCCGATCGCTGGCGCCACTTGCCGGATCAGGTGCGCGACTGGCTGTCGCTGCAGACCGACAAGTCGATGCTGCCGAAGCGCGACGAGTTCCTGATCGAAACCTTCCCGCGCGGCAGCCGCGGCTATATGGTCGCCTATCCCTTCGAAGGCCGTCTCGCCCACCAGACTCTCGGCATGCTGCTGACCCGCCGGCTGGAGCGCGCGGGCGCCAAGCCGCTCGGCTTCGTCGCCACCGATTATTCGCTCGCCGTCTGGGGTCTCGAGGATATGGGGCTGATGATCGCCAATGGCCGGTTGATCCTCTCCGACCTCTTCGATGAGGATATGCTCGGCGACGATCTCGAGGCCTGGCTCGCCGAATCCTTCTTGTTGAAACGCACCTTCCGCAATTGCGCCGTGATTGCGGGCTTGATCGAGCGCCGCCATCCGGGCAAGGAAAAGAGCGGCCGCCAGATCACCGTCTCGGCCGACCTGATCTATGACGTGCTGCGCAGCCATGAGCCGGATCACATCCTGCTGCAGGCAACGCGCCAGGATGCGGCGACGGGGCTTTTGGATATAAGCCGTCTTGGCGATATGCTGATGCGAATCAGGGGCCACATCACCCACCGCCCGCTCGACCATATTTCCCCGCTCGCCGTGCCGGTGATGCTGGAAATCGGCCGGGAGGCGGTGCCGGGCGAGGCCCATGATGCGCTATTGGCCGAGGCGGCGGACGATCTGATCGCCGAAGCTCTGGCATGATGACTGGGAAAAATACGACTGTGATGAACCGCTTGGCGCTGGCGCGCGACATTTCCGGATTGGCTGCGATCCCCGGCATCGAGACATCGGTGAACGGCATTGCCGCCGTCTGCGATCCGCTCGGCGCCCTCTATCTGCCGGATGCCGGACTGCTCGTCGTCTCCGACCTGCATCTCGAAAAAAGCGCAGCCTTCGCGCGCCGTGGCATGATGCTGCCGCCCTATGACACGCTGGCGACGCTGACCGTGCTTGCCGCTGTCATTTCCCGCTATGATCCGAAGGTCGTCGTCTCGCTCGGCGACAATTTTCACGACCGCATCGGTTCGAAGCATCTGCTGGAAAATTTTCGCGCGCTGATCGTCGGTATGGCGCGCGGCCGCGAATGGATCTGGATCAACGGCAACCATGATCCCGACGGCATCGTCGATCTGCCCGGCGCTTGCGCCGACGAGGTGCATTATGCCGGCCTGACCTTCCGCCACGAGCCGAGGAACGGCTTGCAGAGCGGCGAAATCGCCGGCCACCTGCATCCTTCGGCGACCGTGCGCCGGCGCGAACGATCAATCCGCCGCCCCTGCTTCGCCACGGACGGCGCTCGCCTCCTCATGCCGGCCTTTGGGGTGATGAGCGGCGGCCTCGATCTCGGCCATCATGCGATGAAGGGCTTGTTCGAAAAGGAATCGCTGATCGCGCATCTGTTGGGACGCGATCGGATTTATTCGGTCAGGTATGGGAATTTGCGGGGGTAGCGTCTGTCCTCGATGTGTGCCGTGGGGGGTGCCACACTGCACGCCTTTGAACTTAATCACACCCCTGCAATTGCTGCTGATATGTCCCCGCCATTCGCGCGAACTTCTGTGCCGTCTGCTGCAATTGCCCGTTCGAGCGCCAGTCGCCGCGCTTATATCCCGTCGGCCCCGAATAATAGGCGAGATAGAGATTATAGGCATCGTTGAGCGGAATACCGGTCTCCACACTGTTCTGGTAATGATACCAGCCGATGAAATCGATCGCGTCGGCGAAGTTCGTGCGCCGCGCCGCCCAGTTCCCCGTCTGCGACTGATAGTGATCCCATGTCCCGTCGAGCGCTTGCGAATAGCCGTAGGCGGTCGACGGCCGGGTCCAGGGAATGAAGCCGAAGAGCTTGGTGCGCGGCGGCCGCGCGTAGGGCTGGAAACCCGATTCGGTGTACATCGTCGCCATCAGGATCGGCACGGGCACGCCGTATTTCTTCTCCGTCCGCTCGGCCGCGCTCTGCCAGCTGGAGAAGAGTCCTTCGCGCTGGTCGAAGACGGCGCAGATGTTCCTCGTCTGCTTCGGCGCCGTCGCGCAGCCGGCAAGCAGCGCGAGACCCACGGCGGTCAGAACGATACGAGTACGCATGACAGAACCTCTCGTTTCCGAGAGATTACTAACTCGTAAATGTTAAAAACCGGTTTTTAGTCGAATACGAGCTTTTCTGAGGGGGCTATTATGAAAATCCCTCCTCAACCCTCTCCCCTGTTGGGGGGTTGGGGAGGGGTCTTTTTCAGAAACTAGACAGCCATGACCCACCGCTACGCCCTGACCGGCTCATAACGCAGGATCACCGCGCCACTTTGCGTGGTCGAGGATTCAATAAGCCTCAGCGGCACCTGGGCCTCGGCTGGCTTGAAGAGCGGATTGCCGCCGCCGAGAATGACCGGCACCACACAAACCCTGATCTCATCGATAAGGCCCGCCTTCAGCAGGCTGTCGGCAAGCGCGGCGCTGCCGAAGATGAAGATCGTCTTGCCGTCCTCCTGCTTCAGCCTCGTCAATTCGGGGATCGGATCGCTGACGATGCGCGCATTGTTCCAGCCGGGATCGGTCATTGTTCGAGAGACGGCGATCTTGGCGATGCCGTTCATATAGGCCTTGATCTTGTCTTCGTCCTCGGCAGTCGGCCAGTAGGCGGCCATGCCCTCATAGGTCTTGCGGCCGAAGACCAGGAGGTCACCTTCCTCGCCGAACTGCTCGGCATAGCGCTTGAGCTCCGGTCCCCAGGCGAGATTGTGGAAGTCGATCTCCCACGGTTTCGTTCCCTCGAAATAGCCATCGAGCGTCATCAGGTTCCAGACGACAAGCTTCCGCATTTCATCCTCCTCAAGTGAAAACCGCTTTTAATAAGCAACTGGTTCACAGTAATTCAACTGATTGCGATGCGCAAGCGGTCATGGAGGCGAAGGGGGCCGCCGACAAGAAGTTCCGGCGCTTGACTCTTCTAGGTCAATTGTCCTAATGCCTAGGTCAATTGACCTACGAATCGTAGCTTCGCGGACAGAAAGGGAGAATGAAAATGGTCGCTGCGGCCACCCGGCAGCAAATTGTCGAAGCAGCCGACAGGCTTTTCTACGAGAGAGGCTTTGAAGCAACGTCCTTTGCCGACATTGCGGGTACAGTCGGACTCTCGCGAGGCAATTTTTATTATCACTTCAAGACGAAGGACGAGCTTCTCGATGCGGTGATCACCCATCGCCTCCTCAAAACCAGGTCAATGCTCGATGAGTGGGAAGCACAGGCCGAGGCACCTGACGAGCGTATTCTCAGCTTCGTCAATCTCCTCATCGTGAATCAGTCGAAAATCATGGCCCACGGTTGCCCGGTCGGCACGCTTTGCGCCGAACTCGCCAAGCTCGATCACATTGCCAAGAGCCGTGCTGCCGAACTTTTCGATCTGTTTCGCCATTGGCTCTCACGTCAATTCAGCGAGCTTGGCCGCGAGGCTGAAGCCGATGCGCTTGCCATGCACATTCTGATGCGGAGCCAAGGTGTTGCGACGCTTGCGGCCGCCTATCGCGACGAAATCTTTGTTCAAAACGAGGTGGAAAATATGCGCGCGTGGCTGGCGGAGCAGCGGCCAGAAACACCCTCCTTTCCCGACACCCTTTCACGACAGCATTCCTGAAGGAGACACTGCATGTTTTTCATTACTCTGAAATTTTCTGAAAGCAGGGCCAAAGCACCGGTTCTGATGGAAGCGCATAATGCCTGGCTCAAACGAGGCTTCGACGACGGGATTTTTCTTCTCGCCGGCGGCCTTCAGCCGAGCGCAGGTGGAGCAGTCGTCGCTCACAACACCTCGCGCGCCGAACTCGAAACCAGGATTCAGCAGGATCCTTTCGTAGCGGAAGGCGTCGTCAGCGCCGATATTCTGGAAATTGCCCCCGCTCGCGTCGACGAGCGGCTCGCCTTCCTGAAGACATGAGATACGAGCGCGACGGTTCGCGGCGCCGGATCACTCCTTGCGGAAGATCAGGCTGGCGCTCCAGCCGGTGACGACGGCGAGCGCCACGGCCGCAAATCCGTAGAGGATCGGCTGATCATGGGCCGCATCGGTGATCGTCTGTTCGATGCCCGTCTTGATGACGCGCAGCGGCAGCGATTTATCGGTGATGAGATTGCCGCTCTTGAAGAGATAGGCGCGCACCGTGTGCACCCCGTTCGGAATATTTGCCGGCAGGCGCAGGCTCGCCTTGAAGAGGTTCGATGAAACGAACCGCACGCCGCTCGGGTTCCGGTCGTAAAGCGCGCCCACCTGCTGCAGCCGCAGGAAAGCCTGACGGAACTCGCCGAGATTGCTGCCGTCGCCGACGAAGCCGACCGGCGTCAGCGGAATGTGGTCGATGCCGATCCCCTGGTCGGTGAGTTCCAGCGGCGTCGTCAGATCGTCGATCATGCGCGAGCTCGACATCGAATAGGAATGCGGCACCGCCTCGAAAGTCATCGAGCGCCTGTTCACCCAGATGCCGAAGACGCGCTCCTTCTTGCGCACCGTCGCATCCTCGCGCGGGCCTTCCAGCACCACCACCACGTCATACTGACCAATGGCGAGCAGCAGCTGGTCGGTGTTCGAGAGCGCCCCGAAGATCGTCAGATCGGCACCGTGGAAATCCGAAGTGATGGCGATTTCGCTGGTCGATGTGCCGATCTCCAGCCCCTCCCGCACCGCTTCCGTTGCCTGTCCCGGCAGCCATTGCGCCCCGGCAACCGGCGGCAGCAGACACAGGAGCAGGAGGATCGAGGCAAGCAGGCGCATCAGTTGCCGGTCCCCATCACCACCGAGTAGACGTCGGCAGGGGTCACGACCAGCGCGATCGCCAGACGCAGGCCGACGGCCAGAACCAGCAGGCCGAGCAGGGCGCGCAGCTGCTCGCCGCGAAGCTTCTGGCCGACGCGCACGCCGTATTGCGCCCCGACGACACCCGCCACCATCAGGATGAAAGCAAGCACGATGTCGACAGAGAAGTTCGTCGCCGCCTGCACGATCGTCGTATAGGCGGTCACGAAAATGATCTGATAAAGCGAGGTACCGACCACGACACTGGTCGGGATGCGCAGCAGGTAGATCATTGCCGGCACCATGATGAAGCCGCCGCCGACACCCATGATCGAGGTCAGGATGCCGATCGCAAAGCCGAGCGCAACGATCGGAATGACGCTGAGGAAAATCTTCGATTTCTTGAAGCGCACCTTGAGCGGCAGCTTGTGCACCCAATGCTGGTGGCCCGGCTTGCGCGGCGCGGGCGGCTCGTTGCGTGCGGCGCGGCGCATTGCATTGATGCTTTCGAGCAGCATCAGCCCGCCGACCGCTCCGAGGAAGATGACATACATCAGCGAGATGATCAGGTCGAGCTGGCCGATGGCGCGCAGCAGCGAGAAGATCCAGATGCCGACGGTCGCCCCTGTAAGACCGCCGACCAGGAGCACTGTGCCGAGCTTGACGTCGAGCGTGCCGCGCCGGAAATGGGTGATCGCACCCGAAATCGACGACGCCACGACCTGGTTGGCGCCGGTGGCGACGGCGACGACGGGAGGGATATTGTAGAAGATCAACAGCGGGGTGATGAGAAAACCGCCGCCGACGCCGAACATTCCGGACAGGAATCCGACGGCCGCCCCCATGCCGAGAATGATGAAGATGTTCACCGACAATTCTGCGATGGGCAGATAAATTGTCACAACCGACCCCGAATGATGACCGCCCCTGCCGGGCGGTTCCTGTCACGTCCCCGTTCGAATGCGCACCATACTGTGAAATCGTTGCCAGAGGCTTTCGATCGGCCCCGATTGATAGAGATCGATGGCGGGAGATTCGGCGATGCGCGGATCGATATGTCCGGCATAATCGGGCTTTTTTCAGGTTTTGTGACGAGGGTGGGAAAATTTCGGAAAAGCTTGCGGCTTAGTGCCGCAAGGCCTGCGAAGACCCTCCCCAAGGGGGAGGGCTATGCGCGGCATCACCCCACAGCAACATCAACGTTTCCGCGGATGAATCCGTGGAAGAGATAACGTCGGCGCGGCATGCAAGCCCCTCCCCCTTGTGGGGCAGGGTCTTCACCGGCGGGTCGACCTCCGTCGACGCACCTTAGATCGCCTTGGCGACCTGCTTGTTGCGTTCGAGCAGCGCCTTCACGGTCGCGTCGCTCACCTTGCCGTCCGGCTCCTGGCCGATCGACTTCTGGAAGCTCTTGATCGCGGCGACGGTTTTCGCCCCCATTTCGCCGTCGGGCACGCCGGCGTCGAAACCGTTATTGTTGAGGATCGCCTGGATGTTGCGGATCGCCTTCTTCATGTCGACGGTTGCCGTCTTCATGCCTGTGCCCGCCCATTCGTCGGGGATGTCGATGCCGTTGGCGCGATGGTCGAGCGGTTCTGGCTTCCAGAGGTCGGCCTTGGCACGCGCCCGTTCGAGCTGGTCAGGCTTCATGGCGTTGGCCACTTCATCGCGCTTCTGTGCTGCATCCTTGTCGCCGGCCTTGGCGGCGATCGCGAACCACTTATAGGATTCTTCGAGATCCGCCGGAACGCCGTTGCCCCTGGCGCAGAGGATCGCCAGGTTGAACTGGCTGTCGGTGATGCCGAGATTGGCGGCCTTGGTGAACCACGAGGCCGCCGTCGCATAATCCTGCTGGCCGAGCGCGCCGGAGGCGTAGAGAACGGCTAGATTGTGCATGGCGCTGGCATTGCCCCGGTTCGCCGCCTGCTCGTAGAAGCCCTTCGCCTTGGCGATGTCGCGTTCGACGCCGTTGCCCTTCTCATACATGCTGCCGAGGCGGTATTGTGCCGGCGCAAAACCCTTGTCGGCCGAAAGCTGGTACCAGCCTGCGGCCTGTTTCTGATCGACGGTCATGCCGTTGCGGCCGTCCGAATAGCGTGCGCCGATCTCGAACAGCGCCAGGGAGTCGCCGCCCTGTGCCGCATCGGCAAGTGATTTCGGCTGCACGGTGTCGGGGATGGTGATCGCTGCCTGCGGCTCGGCCGCCGCTGCGGTCGGGCTGTTCGGAGTGAAGCTCGATGTTTCCTGCATTGTCGCGGACGAACCGGCGGGGGCCAAAGTTGCAGCCCCTTCGCCATCGAGCGGCGTTGCATCGGTCAGATGATCGCCGGCGGCCGGCGAGGCTGTTTCCGGTTGCGCCTGATCGGCGGCCGGTGCGCTCGCCGCTGCAGGGACGTTCAGATCGGCAGCGCCGGTGTCCGGCTGGGCGAGTGTCGCCTCAGGCGGCGCCGGCTGCGAATTTTCCGTCACTCCCGTCAGCGCAGAGACCTCCGCCGGCGGCTGCGGTGCGGGTTCGCCGCTCGTCAACGTCCGCGCTAGCGGAAAGGCCATGATGGCGAGCAAGACGGCGCCGACGGCGAGAAGGATCGGTCGGCGGTAGCGCGAAAAGGCGCTGAGCTTGCCCGCCTTGTCGGTCTTGCTCGTCTTGTCGGCATTTGCGGCCTTCTTGTCGGCCTTGGTTGCCGCCTGCTTTGGATTGGCGTCCACTTCCATTGCGGCTGCCTGCGCCGCCCGGCGCGCAGCCGCGATGTAGTCGGCCCGATCCGTCTCGATGGCAGGCTTGCCGCGTTGGGCACTCTGGCTGGCGCGCACCCGTTCAAGAATCTTCTTGACGTCGGGCGCGCCCGAACCCGGCTCGAGCAGTTCGTTCGCCGCATCCGTCGGGACCACGTCGGCGGGATCGATCGACGGCGCAGGGTCGATCACCGGTCGTTCCTTCGCCTGCGCCTCGGCTTTTTTGCCGGGCCGCAGCCGCTTGCCAAGGCTGGCGAACAGGCTGGTTTTTGCCGGCGCCGGTGTCGGGGTCTCCGGCGGCCGCGTCGCGGCTTCGATGGCGATCGCGCTTGTTGCGCTCATGCTCGCGGCCTGGGCGGGGGCGGCAGGTTCCGCCGCGACCTCAGCCGTGCGGATGACCGGAGAGGCTTTCGCTGCCGGGGGCACGTCCGCCGTCTGGGCGGCTTCAGCCACCATCAGCGCATAGGGGTCGACATCGAAATCGACGTCGGCCATCGGCATCTGAGCGATCGGCCGTCCGCGCTCTTCCATGCCGTCGAGCCGGTCGGCGATGTGGACCAGCGTCTCGTGCAGCGCCTTGAAGGTCTTGTGCGTGCGCTCCTCGCTGTCGCGGCTGATATCCTCGAGATGGCGCAGATCCTCGGCCAGCGCCGTCAGCGCCGACATGTCGGCGGCGGGCACGCCGCCCTGCAGGCCGCCATTGCGCGAATAGGCTTCGACGACGGCCTCCGCCGCTTGGCGCGCCGCCTCGATGATATATTCGTCGCTTGTCGCCATATAATCTTCGATCGCGCCCATGCGCCGGTCGAGGTCGGCCGGGATCGCGGCACTTTCGCGCGGCTCGCTCATCAGCGCCGAAAGGTTGGCAATCTGGTCTTCGAGGTTCTTCAGCGCTTGCGGATCGGTCGGCGGCGCCGCCGTTGTTTCTTCCAGCCGGGCGGCGATTTCGCTCAGCCGACCTTCGAGACGCTGGAAAGCTCTGTCATCGATCGCCACGGCAGGTGCGGGCTGCTGAAAGGCCATCTCGTCGATCCGCCGGGCGAGATAATCGAGCCGCTGCGCCAGCACGTCATTGACCGCTCCATTCTCGAGCGCATCGATCTTGCGGGAGATGTCGGAAAGCGGGCCGGTGAGGTCGGGTTGCGCGGCCGCCTTCTGCGTGCGCTCCAGCAGGTAGGATAGATGTTCCAGCCGCTCGTCGAGCCGGGACGTCGCTTCCGCCCTGGCCAGCTCCTCGACGCGCTCCGTCAGCGCTTCCAGCCGCATCGCCAGCTCGTCGGCCGGGGTTGCCCGGCTGGCCGCGTCGTGGCTCATCAGGTCGATCTGGTCGGCGAGCGACGACAGGCGGCTTTCCAGCCGCTGCATCAGCGTCGGATCGTTGGCGGCAGCTGCGCGGCCGCTTGCCGCAATCGCCCGGCTGATCTCGTCGAGGCGCATATCCATGGCGGCGAACTGCTCGGACATGACCCGGTCATGCGGCTGGATCATGTTGCCGAACTGCTCCATCGCCGTGGCGATGGCGATGAGCTTGTCTTCCAGCGCCCGGACCGCGGGGCTTTCGCCCATGCCGCCGAGATGGCGCTTAATATCGTCGAGCCGGTAGGCCAGCGAAACGAGCTCTTCCTGCAGCCCCTCGGTGTCGAGTGCGGCAAGCCGGCTCTCGACGCCGTCCCAGCGGTTTTCCATATGGCGCAGCGATTCCTCGCGCGCCAGCCCGTCCATCAGCGATCGCAGCTCCTCGAAATCCTCGCGCAGGCCGGCGGCCTCCGGGCCGCTCGAGCGGCCGGTCAACTGGCTGATGCTCTGGGCCAGGCGGTTCATGTCGGCGCGAATGTCGTCGGCGAAGCGGCTGTCTCCGGCGGTCGCCTTGATCTCGCGCAGTTCGGCGCGCAGTGCGCTCATCTCGCGGGTCACACCCTCGGAAATATCGCGCTTCAAGTCCTGCCTGAGGTTGACGAGCGCCTGGGCGATCTCGGTCATCGTGTCGTCGCCGGCGCGCAAGGCAGAGGCGGCCAGTGGCGCGGCGGCGCGCGGTGCGGGGTCGCGCAGCTGGGTGGCCTGCTCGCGCCCATAGGAGCGTTCGCGGCCCGCTTCCAATGCGCGCTGGCGCTGGCGAATTTCCGCCAGCGGATCCGGCCGCGGCTCAACCGACGCTCGTGTGGGGCGCGGCGCATTGGAGGCCGCATAAGGATCGCGCTCGGCCGTTGGCGTGCGCGTCCGCTGATCGCGTCCGCTGCCCATCAGCCCTTCGATGCGCGCCTCCAGCCCTTCGATCGTGCGGTTCAGCGCATCGAGCGAGGTCCTGTCGGACTGTCGGGAAGGATTTGATCGCGATCCGTTCATCTTCTTGCTCGCTTCGACTGCTCGACCTCTCGTCAGAGCTCGATCCGTGGCTTCTTCGTCTGCTGCCCACGTCTTCACGCGGACCGGAGCGCATCATCCATAAGAAGATAGTCAATTAGACTTTCCTCAGGCTGAACGATGTAGCGGCATTCTTTAGGAACGCGGGACTGGGAAAAGGAATGCGGATCACTACGGCTCAATCCGCACCTTTCACGAAACGTGGTAAACAAGCCGTTAAGATAGATGAGAATTTTTTAACGTTTGCAGCCGAAAGGCTTCTTTAGGCGGCAATTGCCGTTAAATTCGCCGGATCGGATAGACATCTTCAGGCCGGAATTTCAGTGCGCGGCATCGATCGAATAGGCGCTGATGCGCGAGAGGTGGATGAAGGAAAGGCCGGTCTCGGCGGCCCAATCGTTGAAGGCCTGCTGGATCAGCTGCTGGTCCTTCTTCGTCGTGCCGGAGGAGGAGAGCGGCACGCCGGCCGATCTCAGGCAGGCGAGCACGTCGAGCGTGGCGACGAAGCTGTCGCGGCCGATGCCGCGCAGGAAATACTGGGCGGTCATGCCGCCGAGCCGGCTGCCGCGTTTGCTCATCAGCTCGAGGAGGCCGATCTGGTCCTCCCGCGGCCAGTCGGCGAAGAAGGCGCCGACGCTGCCATGTTCGCTCGCCAGCTCTCTGACGAAGGCGGCATTGGCGCGAACCGACATGATCTTCGCGCCGTTGCGGATGATCCGCTCGTCCGATGTCAGCTCATGCCAGTAATTGTCGGGCGCGATATTCAGCGCCGCCGGATCGAAGCCGGAAAACGCCGCCTCGAAGCCCGGCCATTTCGCATCGATCACCTTCTGCACGAAGCCGCTGTAGAAGATGCGGCGGGTCATGTCGGCCAGGATGCGGTCGTCCGGCATGGCGCGCAGCCGGTTGTGATCCGGCTGGTGCTTCTCGAGCATTGCCTGCAGCGCGGCCGCACCGCCTTTTCGCTCTTCCGCACGCTGCCTTATCGCCTCGAAACTGATCATGCCGGCCCACCTGATGCATAGTGAAAGACGCTTGCGCTTATACGCCATTCCCGAATGGACAAGGAAGATGAGATGGCGTCTCCTGCCTCCGCATCCACGGCTTGCGGATTCGCCCTCTCGAATTTTTTCACGGAAAGGCGATCGAGAGGAAGAGTTTGACGTTTACGCAAACGTCAATGTTTTGTAAGACGATGACCAGGGCCGGCGCGATCCGGTTATCCGAATGGGAGGAAATTGAGAGATGCCAGTCTACAAGGCCCCGGTGAACGATACGCTATTCGTTTTGAACGACGTGCTGGGCCTCGAACGCTACAACAATCTTCCCGGATTTGCCGATGCGACGCCCGATATGATCGAGGCGATCCTCGGCGAGGCGGCCAAGGTGGCCGAAGAAGTTCTTTTTCCGGTCAATTATTCCGGCGACCAGGAAGGCTGCAGACGTCAGGACGACGCCAGTGTCTCGACGCCGAAGGGCTTCAAGGAAGCCTATAATGCCTATCGCGAAGGCGGCTGGATCGGCCTTGCCGTGCCGGAAGAATTCGGCGGCCAGGGGCTTCCCTATACGCTGCATGCCGCCGTCGGCGAATATACCTCCGCCGCCAACATGTCGCTGATGATGTATCCGGGCCTGACGCAGGGTGCGATCGCCGCGATCCTCGTCCATGGCACGCAGGAGCAGAAGGAAACCTATCTGCCGAAGATGGTCGACGGTTCCTGGTCGGGGACGATGAACCTGACCGAGCCGCATTGCGGCACCGATCTCGGCATGCTGCGCACCCGGGCGGTGCCGCAGGCGGACGGCAGCTACAAAATTTCAGGCCAGAAGATCTTCATCTCTGCCGGCGAGCACGATCTGACCGACAACATAGTCCATCTGGTTCTGGCTCGCATCGAGGGGGCCCCCGAGGGCACCAAGGGCATCTCGCTCTTCATCGTCCCGAAATACCTGGTCGGCAAGGACGGCGCTCTTGGCGACCGCAATGCCGTGTCCTGCGGTGCGATCGAGCACAAGATGGGCATCCACGGCAACGCCACCTGCGTCATGAATTACGACGAGGCGACCGGCTTCCTGATTGGCGCCGAAAACCGCGGCCTCAATGCCATGTTCGTGATGATGAACGAGGCGCGCCTGATGGTCGGCCTGCAGGGCATCGCCATTTCCGAAATCGCCTATCAGAATGCCGCGAATTATGCCCGCGACCGCATCCAGGGCCGCTCGCTCTCCGGCGTCAAGGCGCCGGATAAGAAGGCCGATCCGATCATCGTCCATCCCGATATCCGCCGGACTCTGATGACCATTCGCGCCTTCAACGAGGCCGGCCGCGCCTTTTTGCTCTGGACCGCGCTGAAGTCCGATATCGCCCACCGCGCCACCGACGAGAAGGAGCGCCAGACCGCTGACGACATTCTCGGCCTCGTCACCCCGATCCTCAAGGGTGTGATGACCGACAGGGGCTTCGACCACGCCGTCATGGCCCAGCAGGTCTTCGGCGGCCACGGCTATATCGAAGAGCACGGCATGAGCCAGTATGTGCGCGATGCCCGCATCGCCATGATCTACGAAGGCGCCAACGGCATTCAGGCGCTCGATCTCGTCGGGCGCAAGCTCGCGCTCAACGGCGGCCGCGCCGCCATGGCGCTGTTCAAGGAAATCGGCGATTTCTGCGAGGAGAACCGCAGCGACGAAAAGCTCTCCTTCTTCACCAAGCATCTGAAGAAGGGCTTGAACGACGTCCAGGCCGCGACCATGTGGTTCATGCAGAACGCCATGGCCAAGCCCGACAATGCCGGCGCCGGTTCGACCGATTACATGCATCTCTTCGGTCTCGTCGTTCTCGGCTATATGTGGGCGAAGATGGCGAAGGCCGCCGAGGACGGCCTTGCCTCGGGCGATGCCGCCCGCGAGGATTACCTGAAGAACAAGTTGACCACGGCGAAATTCTTCATGGAGCGGATCATGCCGGAAACCGCCCTTCGCAAGACCCGCATCGAAGCCGGCGCCGACACGATGATGGCGCTGGCCGCGGAAGCGTTTTGAGCCGGTTCTCCCTCCCCTTGTGGGGAGGGTTGGAGGTGAGAAAGCGGTCGGCGCAGCCGACGAAACGATCCGGTGAATCGTTTCGAGCGCCGAACGCCCTGAGCTTAAAACGAAGGGCTATTTGGTCTTCGCAGAATTCAAAGGCGCGTCTGCGCCATCAGGGAGACGAGACAATGACCGAGGTTTTCATTTACGATCACGTCCGCACGCCGCGCGGCCGCGGCAAGAAGGACGGCGCCCTGCATGAGGTGCCTTCCGTCCGCCTCGCCGCCAAGACGCTGGAAGCGATCCGCGACCGCAACGGGCTCGACACGACAACCGTCGACGACATCATCATGGGCTGCGTCGACCCGGTCATGGATGCCGGCGCCGTCATCCCCAAGGCTGCCGCCTTCGAAGCCGGTTATTCCACCCGTGCGCCCGGCATGCAGATCTCTCGCTTCTGCGCCTCCGGCCTCGATGCCGTCAATTTCGCCGCCGGCAAGATCGCCCAGGGCGCCGACGATATCGTCATCGCAGGCGGTGTGGAAAGCATGTCGCGCGTCGGCCTGGGCATGTCGGGCGGCGCCTGGTTCATGGATCCGTCGGTGAATTTCCCGGCCTATTTTATGCCGCAGGGCGTCTCGGCCGATCTCATCGCCACCAAATACGGCTTCAGCAGAACCGATGTCGATGCCTACGCCATCGAGAGCCAGAAGCGCGCCGCCCATGCTTGGCAGCAGGGCTGGTTCGACAAGTCGGTGATCCCGGTCAAGGATCAGAATGGCCTGACGATCCTGGATAAGGACGAGCACATGCGCCCCGGCACCGATATGCAGGCGCTTGCCTCTCTCAACCCCTCCTTCCAGATGCCCGGCGAGATGGGCGGCTTCGAAGCCGTCGGCATCCAGGCCCATCCCGAGATCGAGCGGATCAACTACGTCCACCATGCCGGCAATTCCTCCGGCATCGTCGATGGCGCCGCTGCGGTGCTCCTGGGATCGAAGGCTGGCGGTGAGAGCATGGGGCTGAAGCCGCGTGGCCGCATCAAGGCTTTCGCCAATATTGGCTCCGATCCGGCGCTGATGTTGACCGGCCCCGTCGACGTGACCGAAAAGCTGTTGAAGCGGACCGGCATGAGCTTGTCGGACATCGACCTCTTTGAGCTGAACGAGGCCTTCGCCGCCGTGGTGCTGCGCTACATGCAGGCCTTCGACATCGATCACGACAGCATCAACGTCAATGGCGGTGCCATCGCCATGGGCCATCCGCTCGGCGCCACCGGCGCGATGATCCTCGGAACCGTGCTGGACGAGCTGGAGCGCCGCGACCTCAACACCGCGCTGGTGACGCTCTGCATCGGCGCCGGCATGGGCACGGCAACGGTCATCGAACGCGTTTGATGGGATCGCGACCCTCTCCACAAGGGGAGGGCTTCACCGCAAGAGAATTCAGGGAGAGGAATTCCCAATGAGCAGCTACACCAATTTCACGCTCGAAACCGACGCCGACGGCATCACTCTCGTCACCTGGGACATGCCCGGCAAATCGATGAATGTCTTCACCGCCGAGGTGATGGAGGAGCTCAACGCCATCATCGACGCGACGACCGCTGACGTCGCCGTCAAGGGCGTCGTATTCACCTCAGGCAAATCCTCCTTCTCCGGCGGCGCTGATCTTTCGATGATCAAGTCGATGTTCAGCTCCTACCAGGAGGAGAAAGCCAAGAGCCCGGAGACGGCGGCGCAGACGCTGTTTGGTCTGGTCGGACGCATGAGCGGCCTGTTCCGCAAGCTCGAAACCTCCGGCAAGCCCTGGGTGTCGGCGATCAACGGCACCTGCATGGGCGGCGCCTTCGAACTGTCGCTTGCCTGCCACGGCCGCGTCGCTTCCAATGCCAAGAACGTCAAGATCGCGCTGCCCGAGGTCAAGGTCGGGATCTTCCCCGGCGCCGGCGGCACCCAGCGCGTGCCGCGCCTCGCCAATGCCCAGGATGCGCTGCAGATGATGACGACAGGCCAGTCGTTGAGCGGTTCGCGCGCCAAGGCGATGAACCTCGTGCACCAGGTGGTCGAGCCGGATCAGCTGATCCCCGCCGCCAAGCAGATGATCAGGGATGGCCTGAAGCCGGTCGCCCCGTGGGACGAGAAAGGCTTCAAGCTGCCGGGCGGCGGCATCTGGACGCCGGCTTCCGCGCAGCTCTGGCCGGCCGCGCCGGCGATCCTGCGCCGCGAGACGTCGGGCAATTATCCGGCAGCGCTTGCCATCCTGAAATGCGTCTATGAAGGCCTGCAGGTGCCGTTCGACACCGGTCTGAAGATTGAGCAACGTTATTTCACGGAGGTGCTGCAGACCCGGGAAGCTTTCTCGATGATCCGCTCTTTGTTCATCTCCATGCAGGAGCTCGGCAAGGGCGCACGCCGCCCGGCCGGTATCCCGAAGACGGAGCTGAAACATGTCGGCGTCGTCGGCGCCGGCTTCATGGGCGCCTCGCTCGCCTATGTCACCGCCGCCGCCGGCATTCCGGTGACCCTGATCGACCGCGATGTGGAAGCGGCCGCCAAGGGCAAGGCCGTCTCCGAAGGGCTCGTTAAAGATTCGATCGGTAAGGGAAGGCTGACGCAGGACGAAGCGGCAGCCCTTCTTTCCCGCATCTCGCCGTCGGCCGATTATGCCGATCTCGCCAGTGCCGACCTCGTCATCGAGGCCGTGTTCGAGGATCGCGAAGTCAAGAAGGCGGTTATCGAGGCGGTCGAAGCAGTGCTGCCCGAGCGCGCGATCTTCGCCTCCAATACCTCGACGCTGCCGATCACGGGCCTTGCGAAGAATTCGAAACGCCCCGCCAATTTCATCGGCATTCACTTCTTCTCGCCGGTCGAAAAGATGATGCTGACCGAGCTGATCCTCGGAGGCGAAACCGGCGACAAGGCGCTCGCCGTCGCACTCGATTATGTCGCGGCGATCAAGAAGACGCCGATCGTCGTCAACGACACCCGCGGCTTCTTCGTCAATCGCTGTGTGCTGCGCTACATGTCGGAAAGCTACGACATGCTGATCGAGGGCGTGCCGCCCGCCATGATCGAAAATGCCGCCAAGATGGCCGGCATGCCGGTGGGACCGCTGGCTTTGAACGACGAGGTGGCGATCGACCTTTCGCTGAAGATCCTCAAGGCGACGGTCGCCGATCTCGGCGAAAGGGCTGTCGATCCCAGGCACATGGAGCTGATCTCCCGCATGGTCGAAAAGGAAGGACGCTTCGGCCGCAAGAATTCCAAGGGCTTCTATGACTATCCGCCGAAACCGGCGAAGAAGTCGCTCTGGCCGGAGCTGAAGAGCTTCTATCCGCAGAAAAGCCCGGACGAGGTCGACGTCGCCATCCTCAAGCAACGTTTCCTCGTCACCATCGCGCTCGAAGCCGCCCGGACGGTAGAGGAAGGCATCGTCACTGATCCGCGCGAAGCCGATGTCGGCTCGATCCTCGGCTTTGGCTTCGCGCCCTACACCGGCGGGGCGCTGAGCTATATCGATGGGATGGGCGCAAAGGCATTCGTGGAACTGGCAGAAAAGTTAGCGTCAGCTTACGGAGAGCATTTCAAGCCGACGCCGCTGTTGAAGGATATGGCCGCCAAGGGTGAGACATTTTATGGGCGGTTCGATCCCTATGCAGGAGCGAAGGCGGCGGCGTAATCTGTTTTTGCTATCGTTTCCGCCAAACGTAGCCACCCTCTGCCGGGCAGGGCAGAGGGATGCCAGGTCATGGCGCAAAAGAATCCCGCGCTTTCTCCAGTTCGCCGAATTCCTCTTTTCCTTGCCGACGCCTTGCCGCGGACACAATTTCCGATTACACCCGTGCACATCGATCTTGCTAGATGAACTTTGAAACGGCGCTTGCGTCGTTCCTGGCGACCTTCCTCCAAAATCGGTTTTCATCGCCGTTCGGTAGTTCCGGGCTGCAATCTTCTATGAGCGATTCGAAAGGATATCGTCATGAACACAGGTACCGTAAAGTGGTTCAACGCAACCAAGGGCTTCGGCTTCATTCAGCCGGATGACGGCGCTGCCGACGTTTTCGTCCACATCTCGGCCGTTGAACGCGCCGGCATGCGTGACCTCAAGGATGGCCAGAAGCTGTCCTACGATCTCGTCCGCGACAACAAGTCCGGCAAGATGTCGGCAGACCGCCTCCAGGCGGCCTGAGCCTCCGAGGCTTGAATATCATCTCCGGATCGTGACCACGGATGTACTGGCACGGTTCGTCGAGATGGCAGGGAAGGTCGGGTTAGCCCGGCCTTTTTTCGTTTTCAGTCCACGGCGGGCGCATCACCGCGGGGCGAATTGCTCAGCTGCCGGACGCCTCGTCCACCTCCATCGCCTCCATTGCCCGCGCCATGACAGCCCGCGCCACATCGAGCTCGGCTGAGGTAAACGCGGCGCCGAGCTTGTTTGCCCATCCGGCCTGCGCCACCTCGATCGCCCCGAGCCGTGCCGCCCCGTCCGCCGTCAGTCGCACCAGCTTGGCGCGCTGATGCTGCGGGTTGTCGGCATAGGCGATCAGCCCTTCGCTCTCCAGCACGTCGGCCAGCCGCTGAACGCCCTGACGAGCGAGGCCGAGCGCGCGGGCGATCTGCGCCACCGACAGGTCGCCGCGCCTTGCCGCGGCGAGCACCTGCCAGCGCGCACTGGTCTGTCCTGCAGGCTTCGCCAACCGGTCGCCGGCCGCCGTCAGGTGAGCGGCCAGACGCAGGGCCATGATCGCGAAAGCGGAAAAGGCATCCCCTTCCACCGTTCGCTCCGGCCGATTCTGTTTGACAACATGTTGTCTATTCTGTATCTCATTCATAATGACAAGACATTGTCATATTGACATGCTGAAAGCAACGCCGATGGGGAGATCGCCATGAAGAAGACTTACAAGGGAAGCTGCCATTGTGGCAAAGTGCACTACGAGGTGGATATCGACCTCGAAGCCGGCACCGGCCGCTGCAATTGCTCGATCTGTGCCAAGCGGCGCTATTGGGGCGCCAACGTCAAGCCCGAGGATTTCCGGCTGATGTCCGACCCGGCGGAGACATCCGATTACCAGTTCAACACGATGAGCGGCCATCACCGCTTCTGCCGCACCTGCGGGGTGCCGGCCTATGGCGACGGTTATGTCGAGGCGATCGGCGGCGCCTATGTCTCAATCAACATCGCCTGCCTGGATAATATTACGCCGGAGGAACTGGCGGGGCTGCCGGTTCGTTACGCCGATGGCAGGCACGATGCCTGGTGGAACGAGCCCGCAGTGACGAGTTATCTCTGAAGTAATTCCGGTAGAACGCAGCGATCTTGCGTCCGAAATTGCCGAGAGTGAAATGCATCATTGTCGGATCGTTCTCCTGCCGCTCGTCCTCTGTCCATAGCGGAAAAGGAGAACGGCCGTGAAAGACGAAGCAATTGTTAGGCACGAGGAAGAGGCGGTCATCGCCATGCTGATGATGCGGGCCAAGGCGCTGGGGGAAAAGAACGCCGAGGAGGCGCTTTCCTACGAGGCCGAAGATTCCGTGGAATTTTCCCTGGCGCCGCCGCTGGTCATCAAGGGCAAGGACAAGGCAGGCCTGCAGGCCTGGTTCGACACCTGGGAAGGCCCGATTGGCGGCGAGGTGCGCGATGCCAAACTGACGGTCGGCGAGGGTGTCGCTTTCTGGAGTGGCCTCACGCGGATGACCGGGACGAAGACCGATGGCACCGAAGTCGATCTCTGGTTCCGTCAGACCCTCGGCCTCGTCAAGCGGGATGGCCGCTGGCTGGTCGCCCACCAGCACGCCTCGGTGCCTTTCGCCATGGATGGCAGCGGCCGGGCACTGCTGGATCTCCAGCCGTGAACACTCCCTCCGGAATTAGGCCGCATTCTCCGCAGTCTTTCCTCGGGCGGCGCGAAGGGCCACTATGCCGACGCCCAGCAACAGCAGGACCGCCGTCGCATAAATGTCCGTCGTCACTTGATAGCCGGCGGATTTCGCCAGGAAGCCTGCCAATATCGCCGGCAGGCTGAAGGCGAGGTAGCTCTGCACGTAGAAGGCCGACAGCAGTCCGGCCCGCTCGTCCGCTTTGGCGAGCGGCATGATGGTGCCGAGCGAGCCCAGGAAATTGGTGCCGAAACCGGCGCCGGTAAGAATAGTGCCGATCAACAGCAGCGGCACATTGGCGAGATGCACGCCGGCGACGACCGTCAGGATGCCGAGCGTCTTTGCCGACACGCCGAAGCCGAGATTGGCCGTGGCCGTCCTGCCGCGCCTGAGATAGACGGCGATCGCGCCGCTCGCCGTCAAAGCGGCGACGACTGCTCCGCCCGCCAGCGGTGCGGCGCTGCCGGTCGTGGTAGCGACTAGGGAGGGGACCAGCGAAAGGTAGAAACCGCCGACCGTCCAATTGGCGATATTGATTGGCGTCACCAGCGAGAGCGGCCGCCTCGCCTGCGGCGGAATGGAAACGCGCGGGACCAGCGAGCCGAAAACGCCGGGGCGCGTGCCGCCGCTCTCGGGGATCAGCCAGATGGCGGCCGCCTGCAACGCGAAGGCGACGAGCAGCAGCGCATAGACGAGATGCATCGGGAAGGGGCCGTACTGAATCAGGGCGCTGGTTCCGACCGCACCCAGCGCCATGCCGGAAAGCGGCGCGATCGAATTGACGATCTGTCCCTTCGCCCGGTCGACATCGACAAGGGCTGCTCCGAGCGAGGCGCCGGCGATGCCGGTGGCAATGCCCTGGACGATCCGCGCCGCGATAAGCCAGCCGGGGCCGCTGGCGACGACGAATAGGATCATGGCGACGATTTCGAGCAGCAGGGCGGAAAAGATCACCGGCCTGCGGCCGAGATGATCCGAGATCGAGCCGGTTATCAGCAGCGCCGCCAAGAGCGCGAAGGCATAGACGGCGAAAATAACGGTGATCAGCACCGGCGAGATCGCGAAATTCTCCTGATAGATCCGGTAGAGCGGCGTCGGCACGGAGGAGGCGCCGAAGAAGGTGGCGAGTGTCAGCGCATGGAAACCGATCGAGGGGCGCGGCGCATTCTCTGTGGATTTGGCTGCGGCGAACATATATAAACCCCTTAAAGCTAACCTGTTGCGTTAGCTCGATGTAGGGTGGATGCGCCGCAAAGGCAAATTATTTGCGTTTATGCTCCTGTCAAAGATTTTGAACCATCGATGTCAGGATGAAGGTCGGGTTGCAGGCATGGCAGTGAAAGAGAATCTCCGTCCGGGCGGCAGAAGCGCCCGGGTCCAGGCGTCGGTGCACAAGGCGGCACGCGATCTGTTGGCCGAGATGAACCGCGCCGAGGTGACGATCCCGCTGATCGCCGCCAGGGCAGGCGTGACGCCGTCGACCATCTATCGCCGCTGGGGCGACCTGCAGGAGCTTCTCGCCGATGTCGCCGTCGAGCGGCTGCGGCCCGATATGCAGCCGGTCGACGCCGGCAGCGGCACGGCCGATCTTCAGGCCTGGGCCGAGCAATATGCCGATGAAATGTCCTCCGGGCCGGGCCGCGAGATGATCCGCGACGTGTTGGCGGCGCAGGCCGGCGCCAACGCCAGCAAATGCTGCGAATATACGCGACAGCAGATCATCGTCATCGCCGACAGGGCAAAGGCGCGGGGCGAAACCTTCCCGGACGTCGATCTTGTGATGGATCAGGTTGTGGCGCCGATCATGTACCGCATCCTGTTTGGCGAGGTGCCGGATACTGCGCGTGTACGCGATCTCGTCTCTCGCGTCATCAGCCCGGCCGGCTGAGCTTGCCGGCTATTCCGCAGCCGCGCGTTTGAGGCCGGATATCTGGGTGATATAGGCGCGCAGCGCCGCCGGCCGTACCGGTTTGTGCTGAACGGCGATATCGTGCCGTTCCGCCTCGCTGCGCACTTCAGGCGTGCGGTCGGCAGTAACAAGCAAGGCGGGGATGTCGATGCCGAACTGCCGGCGCAGATGCAGTATTGCGGCAAGGCCGGTGCCGTCGTCGAGATGATAATCGGCGATGGCAAGATCCGGCGGCCCGTGCCGGCCGTCCATGGCGATCACGTCGGCAAGGCAATCAAGCGCCGTCACCTCGCAACCCCAGCCGCTGAGCAGCAGCCGCATGCCTTCGAGGATATTCGGCTCGTTGTCGATGCAGAGGATTTTCAGTCCCTTGAGCGGCTGCCCCGGGCGGTCGGCGAGGGCGACGGCTACCGCAGCCTCGGCCGGGCGTGAGACGTCGAGCGGCATGGAGATGCGAAATTCAGTGCCCCTGCCATGCGTCGAGAGCAGCTCGACCGGATGGTTGAGCACGCGGGCGATGCGGTCGACGATCGAAAGGCCGAGCCCGAGGCCGGAGGCAGTCTTGGCGCCTTCATCCAGCCGCGCGAATTCCTTGAACACGGTGCGAAATTTCGATGGCGGAATACCGATGCCGGAATCGATCACCTGAATGATCACCTGGTTCCCGCGCCGCCGCGCCCCGACCAGCACCTTGCCGGTGATCGTGTATTTTATGGCGTTGGAAACGAGGTTCTGCACCAGGCGGCGCAGGAGGTTCGGGTCTGAGCGGACCCTGAGCGATGTCGGCATGACCACCAGCTTCAGCTGTTTCTCACGGGCGATCGGCGCAAAATCGGTCTCGATTCGCTCCAGGAGGTCGGAAAGCGCGACCGAAGCGAGCCGCGGCCGCATGGCGCCGGTATCGAGCCTGGAGATGTCGAGCACCGCGCCTAGGATGGTTTCGACCGATTCCAGTGCCGAATCGATATTGCGCACGATCGGGCTGTTGTCGGATTGCGCCATGCGCTCGACCAGCGCCGAGGAATAGAGCCGGGCGGCGTTGAGCGGCTGCAGAATGTCGTGGCCGGCGGCGGCGAAGAAGCGGGTCTTGCCGATATTCGCCTCGTCGGCGGCCGCCCGCGCCTCGGCAAGTTCGCGGTTGACGCGGGTGAGTTCCGCCGTCCGTTCGGCGACGCGCTGCTCCAGCGTTTCATTCGCCTGCTTCAATGCCTGGTCGGCGCTGACGCGCTGGGTGATATCGGTGAAGGTGGCGACGATGCCCTTATCGGGCATGGCGTTGGAGCGCACCTCGATGATCCGCTCGCCGCCGCCGAGCACCAGCGCGAAGGGTTTGTCGAGCGTCAGGAAATGCCGCACCGTCTGGTTGAGATCGCCGGGCGCGATGTCCCCGCGCTGGCTGAGTGTGGTAACGATCTCCGACAGGGGAAAGCCGACCTGGCCGGCACTCTCGGGCAGCTCAAGCAGTTGCCGGAAGCGTCGGTTCCAGATCGTCAGCCGGTTGGAACTGTCGAAGACGGCAATGCCCTGATCCATCTGCGACAGCGCCGTCTGCAGCATGTCCTGGTTATATTGCAGCGCTTCGCTTGCCTGGTCGAGCAGCCATGCGGTGTCGGACGAGGCGTCCTCGATCTTCTGCAGAATCAGCGATAGCACCAGCCTTGCCGAGGACGAGCCGATGGCGCTGCCGAGCAACTGTTCGCTGAAATGGATCAGCGCCATATCGGCCTGCTGTTCGTCCTCCAGCTTGCGGCCGGAACTTTGCTCATAGGTCGTGAACGAGCGCTGCATGCGCTCTTCGCCGAGATAACGCGAGATCGCCGCCTTGAGATCGCCGACGCTGATGCGGGTCTTCCAGCCGCGTGTCGCAAACTGCGATCGCGAATGCCGCTTGACGAAGATGCCGGCCTGGATGCGCTCCAGCGGTCGGGCATTGCGGGTGAGCGAGCCGACGATGAAGAAGGCCGTGTTGACGAGCAGGCTCATGACCGTCGCATTGACCAGCGGGTCGGCGTCGGGCGCGGTAAACAGCGTCGCGCCCGGAAAAATGAAGCCGAGCACGGCGCTCGCCACATAGGAATAGTCGGGACCGCCGAGCGACGGCAGGAACAACAGATAGACCCAAATGGTGAAGCCGGAGGTCAGGCCGAGGATGGCGCCGCGCGCATTTGCCCGCCGCCAGATCAGCCCACCGAACAGCGCAGGCGCAATCTGCGCGATCGCCGCAAAGGACAGCAAGCCGATCGAGGCGAGCCCGGCGGTGCTGTCGGTCGAGCGGTAATAGGCATAGCCGAACAGCAGCACGGCGAAGATGGCGCTGCGGCGGATGTTGAGCAGCGTCTTGGCGAAATCGTCGCGCTGGCCGGCGCGGCCGGCAAGTTTGCGCCGAAGGAAGATCGGCATGATGATGTCGTTCGACACCATGATCGACAGCGCCACAGAATCGACGATGACCATTGCCGTTGCGGCGGAGAAGCCGCCGATGAAGGTGATGAGCGAAACCACCGGCATCTGGCCGGCAAGCGGCAGCGACAGCATGTAGAAGTCGGCATTGCCAGTGCCGCCGAAGGTCAGGAGGCCCCCGATCGCCACCGGGAGCACGAAGAGATTGATGGCGACGAGGTAGCTGGGAAACAGGAAGCCCGCGAGTTTCAGCTGCTTTGCCGTTCGGTTTTCGACGACGGTGACGTGGAATTGCCGCGGCAGCATGATGATCGCGAAGGCCGACAGCACGATCAGCGTGATCCAGCGGCTGATCGGCGTATGATAGCTAAGCGCCGACATGACTAGGTCGTTCTCGACGGTTTTGCTCCAGAGGTCCGCCGGGCCATCGAAGAGAAACCAGATGACGCAGACGCCGGCTGTCAGGAAGGCGACGAGCTTGACGACCGATTCCATCGAGACGGCGAGGATGAGGCCGTCCTGATGTTCCGTCGCATCCGTATGCCGCGTGCCGAACATGATGGCGAAGCAGGCAAGCACCAGGGTGGCTATGAGCGGCAGGTCGAGGAAATAGAGATTACCGCTGCCGATGCCGTAGTCGGACGGATTGACCATCGCGCTGACGGTGCTCGAGATCGCTTTCAGCTGCAAGGCTATATAGGGAATGGTGCCGATCAGCGAGATCAGCGCCACGATCGTCGCGACCGTCGGATTCTTGCCGTAACGCGCAGCAACGAAATCGGCGACGGAGGTGAGCTTCTCCGCCTTGGCAAGCTCGATGATGCGGCGAAGCAGCGGCATGCCGAGCGTGAAGACGAGGATGGGGCCGATATAGATGCCGGCAAATTCCAGGCCGCGTTGGGCGGCAAGCCCGACACTGCCGAAATAGGTCCAGGAGGTGCAATAGATCGCAAGGCTGAGCGCATAGACGACGGGCCATCCGCCTTCGAGCGCGCCCGGACCGCGGTTCTTTCGGTCGCCGTAGCTTGCCACGGCGAAAAGCAGGAGCAGATAGCCGAAGGCAGACGCGAATATGACCCAGCCTGGAAGCATTAGTCCTCCGCCGGCGAAAAGCCGCCGGCACCTCCCGCAACGAAGTCAGCTTAAGGCATTTCAGGTGCCTTGAAAATTCCCGTCCATCTACACCTTAAGTCAAAGGCCAGGTGGCGACTTCACCAGATAATTGCGATTTGCAATTGATTAATTGCAACGAAAATGTAGCTAATCGAAACAACGGCATATCTCTGAAATGGGATCGAAGGGAGACGGATCCGATGCTCAATGAGTTCAAGGCCTTTATCGCCCGCGGCAATGTCATGGATCTTGCGGTCGGCGTCATCATCGGCGGTGCCTTCGGCGGCATCGTCAAATCGCTGGTCGACGACCTTATCATGCCGATCGTCGGCGCCATTTTCGGCGGCTTCGATTTTTCCAATTATTTCCTGCCGCTCTCGTCGGCCGTCAACGCGCCGACACTTGCCGCCGCCCGCGCCCAAGGGGCGGTCTTCGCCTATGGCAGCTTCCTCACCGTTCTCATCAACTTCCTGATCCTTGCCTGGATTATCTTCCTGATGGTCAAGGCAGTGAACTATCTGCGCCAGCAGGTCGAGCGTCAGGAAAAGCAGCAGCCGGAACAATTGCCGCCGCCGCCGGCCGACGTCCAGCTGCTGACCGAGATCCGCGATCTGCTGGCCAAACGCCCGGCCGTCTGATCGGTGGTCTTCGGCCCGCTGTCGGGCGGGCCGCCATTCATCACGAAAATCGATATGCCATCACTTGTTATCATGGGATTTGCCGGCGCAAATCCGCTATGAAGGCGGAAACCGGAGATATGCATGTCGATCGTGGAAAGCCTCAGCCCGCGCGCCATAGCGGCGCCCGAAAGCGGGATCGTCGAAGTCGTCAATTATGCTCGCGGCCGCGAAGGCTTGTTGCCGCTCTGGGTCGGTGAAGGCGATCTGCCGACCCCCGACTTCATCAGCAGGGCGGCGATGGAAGCGCTTGCATCAGGCGAGACCTTCTATACCTGGCAGCGCGGCATTCCGGAGCTTCGCCGGGCGCTGTCGGATTATTACCACAGGCATTTCGCCGTCTGCCTTCCGGCCGAGCATTTCTATGTCACCGGCTCCGGCATGCAGGCGATCCAGATCTGCGTGCAGGCGCTGACTTCGCCTGGCGACGAATTCGTTTATCTCACCCCCGCCTGGCCGAATATTGCCGCAGCCCTCGAAATAGCAGGTGCCCGCTCCGTCGGCGTCCCGCTGCAGTTCGAAGGCGGCAAATGGACGGTCGATCTCGGGCGTGTCGAAGCCGCCATCACATCCGGGACCAGAGGCATCTTCATCAACACCCCTTCCAACCCGACGGGTTGGACCGCGACGAAGAAAGATCTCGGCGATATCCTGGCGCTCGCCCGCAAGCATGATCTCTGGATCATGGCGGATGAAATCTACGCGCGCTATTACTTCGCCGGCGGCCGTGCCGCCTCGTTCCTCGACGTGATGGAGCCGGACGACAAGATCGTCTTCGTCAATTCCTTCTCGAAAAACTGGTCGATGACGGGTTGGCGCGTCGGCTGGATCGTGGCACCCCCCGAAATGGGCCAGGTGCTCGAAAATCTCATCCAGTATTCGACCTCAGGCGTGGCGCAGTTCATGCAGAAGGGCGCCGTCGCAGCCCTTGATCAAGGCGATGATTTCGTCGCCGCCAACATCGCCAAGGCGGCGCGGTCGCGCGATACCCTCTGCGATGCGCTGATTGCCACCAATCGCGTCGAGACGCTGAAGCCCGACGGCGCGATCTATGCGTTCCTGAAGATCGACGGCGTTGCCGACAGCCGCAGCGCCGCCATCGATATCGTCGACAAGACAGGCGTCGGCCTTGCTCCCGGGGCTGCCTTCGGCGCCGGCGGCGAACTCTTCCTGCGTGCCTGTTTCCTGCGCGACCCCGCCCAGGTGGCGATCGCGGCCGAGCGGCTCTGCGACTATATCCTCAAGCGCTGACGGCGATCGGCCTGCGGTGAAAAGAGAGTCCGTAGGAGATCGCCGAGGCTGCCCCTCATCCGCCTGCCGGCACCTTCTTGGATAAGAAAAATGTAGGATATTGATGCTTGCCGGGCGGGTGGCCG
>NZ_NWSZ01000040.1:0-42336 GCF_002531885.1 Rhizobium sp. L9
ACCCGTGCCATCCGGCTTCACCCGGATCTTCACGTTGTAGTCGACAACCCGCTTGACGGGCACGAGAATCTTCATGGGAGCCTTCCTTCAAGAGAAACTGGTTTCACGAGTTTTTAGGAAAATGCGCGCTCAGGCGCCGCTTCGATTGTCGAATGGCGACATGGATACGCGTTTTTCCTCCAAATACAACGCTTGCATGATGCCGGCAGGGAATCGCCTCGGCAATATATGGACGTTTACGTACACGTCAATATATCGGTCAACGCCGGTCTCGACCCCAGGGAAGACGCTGCTCGTTGCGGCCGCCCGTGCCGGCCGCAACGGCGCCGGCTTCATCCCTTACGGCGCGGGGCGTTACGATTTCACGGTCGAAGAGCGGCAGGCCTGGACGGCGCAGGACGAGAATCAGCAGGGCACCGGCAAGGATGCCGCCGACATGGGCGCCCCAGGAAACATCGCCATCCGGCGCAATCGCCAGCATGAAGAATTGTTGTCCGATCCACAAAAGCAGCGGCACGAAGGCCGGCAGGGGCAAGGGCACACGCAGGAACACCAGCACCCAGACCCTGACGCGCGGATGCAGCATGACATAGGCGGCAACGACGCCGGAGATCGCCCCGGAAGCGCCGACCAGCGGCGCTTCCGACGTCGCCGTCAGCAGCCCGTGGCAAAGGGCGCCGGCAGCGGCGCAGAGGAGGTAGAAAAGCAGGAAACGCATATGCCCCATCGCGTCCTCGACATTGTCGCCGAAGACCCAGAGGAAGACCATGTTGGAGGCCAGATGCCAGAAGCCGGTATGGACGAAGGCATAGGTGAGATAGGTGAGCGGTTCCGGCACGATTTCCAATCCCTCGGCCAATTGCGCATGGCCGAAGGCGATCGCCGGGATGAAGCCGAGACCGACCGTCGTCGCCTGGGCTGCCAGTTCGCTCTCCAGGCTGGTGAAGAGCCAGACCGCGACATTCAGGATGATCAAAGCCAGGGTCACCCACTGAACCTTGATATGCTTCAGCGTATTGGCATCATGAAGTGGTATGAACATAAGGCCCCCCGGCGATCGTGATCGCGGCAAACCTATCTGTTTTTTCCCGGAACCCAAAGCACATCCGCACGACCGCGTTCATTCGCGTGACGGGCCGCCACGAAGAGGAAATCCGAGAGCCGATTGACGTATTTCCTTGCAGGCTCGCTGACGATTTCACCGTCGCTGCGGGCAAGCGCCACCATCAGACGTTCGGCGCGCCTCGCAATCGTGCGGGCAAGATGCAGATGTGCGGCAGCGGGACTGCCGCCCGGCAGGATGAAGGATTTCAGCGGCTCGAGACCGGAGTTCAACTGATCGATGTCGCGCTCGACGCGGTCGACTTGGGTCTCGACGATCCGCAGCGGTTCGTAGGCCGGCGTCTCTCCGGTATCGGGCGTGGCGAGATCGGCGCCGAGATCGAAGAGGTCGTTCTGGATCGACATCAGCATGGCGTCGAGCTCGGGCAAGCCTGATGTGTGCAGCCGTGCCAGGCCGATCGCCGAATTGGCTTCGTCGATCGTGCCATAGGCTTCGACGCGCAGATCGTCCTTAAGCCGGCGCGGGCCGGAAACCAGCCCGGTCGTGCCGTCATCGCCGGTTTTGGTGTAGATCCTGTTGAGTTTCACCATGTAGCACCGCCTGGCGGGAGGGCTTTTGCAAGGCCGGAGATCGGCGAGGCCGGCCCCTCATCCGGCTGCCGCCACCTTCTCCCCGTTTTCACGGGGAGAAGGGAACATGCTGCACCCTCTCCGCTCCTCACTGACGTCTCGCAGGGCACGTCCCCTCTCCCCGTTGGAACGGGGAGAGGGTTAGGGTGAGGGGCAGCCACTGGTACAAACCGAGCGGCTGTGGGCTTGACCCGAGCATCCACGCGGCGCCCACCAGCAGCCGCGGCTTGGATCCTCGACTCAAGGCCGAGGATGACGAAGAATGGAGTTCGCCCTTTCGCCAAACCTGACGCTGCCTGGAGAGACACCTCATCCGGCATCACCTCGGCTCTGTCATTCCCATTCGTCATCAAAACCTCCCTATGGTTTCCTCACGTCGGCCGGCCGCCGCCGGTGATCCAGAGGGTGATCATGATCAGGATGACGGCGATGGCCTGCAGCAGAACCCGAAGCTGCATCAGCTTGTTGGAACGGTTGGCATCGCCGCCCTTCATCATGTTGAAGAGGCCGCGGATCAGCACGAGGGCGACGAGGCCCATGACGACGATCGCAAGGATATAGGTGGCCGTGGACATGGTATTCAACTTTCTCGGTCAATCGGTCCAGCGCATCAGATTGTAGAAGAGGTCCGCCGGAAGCAGCCGCTTCAGGAGCATGCCCTGTTTAGCCGGAGTCGTTACAGGATAATGTGGCCTTGGTCTGTTCGAGTTCAATGCGTGTTTCAACACCGAATAGACCGCGTCCGGGCCAAGTTTGTGGCGGTTGACCGGCCCGGAGCCGTCAAGTCTCGCCAACTGTCTGGCATAATCGGCTGCGTGCGGGGAATTCTCGAGGTCGATGTTTTCTTTGAACTTTGCGAGTGCATTGGCGGTGAAACGCGTGGCGATCGGCCCGGGCTCGATCAGGCTCACATGGATGCCGCTGCCGGAGAGCTCCATGCGCAGGGTGATGCTGAGGCCCTCGAGCGCAAATTTCGAGGCGGTGTAGGCACCGCGATAGCGATAAGGAACCAGGCCGAGAATGGAGGAGCATTGCACGATCCGTCCGCGACCATGGTTGCGCATCGACGGAATGAGCTGCCGCGTCAATTCGTGCCAGCCGAAGAAGTTCGCTTCGAACTGCGCTCGCAGCGCCGCCGTCGACAGATCCTCGACGGCACCAGGCTGGCCATGGGCACCGTTGTTGAAGAGCGCGTCGATGCGGCCGCCGCTGCGATTGAGGACCGCGGCTGCCAGGTCGCAGATGGTGTCGGCTCTGGCATAGTCCATCACGAAGGCTTCGATGCCGTCGGCTTCCAGTGCCGGCAGATCATCCGCCTTGCGCACCGTCGCAAAGACACGCCAGCCATCGGCTTTCAGCGCCCGGGCGCAGTAAGCGCCGATGCCGGAGGAACAGCCGGTGACGACGATTGTGCGCTGTTCCGCCATGGAATGATTCCTGTACAAAATGGGACTCGTTTCCCATATTCGGCCAGAGGATACAATCTGGAAACCCGGAGACGGAATGCCGAAGGTGCTGCGCACGATCTACGACGTGGTCTATGACGCGATCTGTCACATGGTCGAGGATGACGGATTTGCGATGGCGAGCCACGTGGCTTTGTCGAGCCTGCTTGCGGTCTTCCCTTTCCTGATCTTCGGCACGGCGCTTGCAAGCTTCCTCGGCGCCGATCAGTTTTCCTCCACCGCCATCCATCTGATCTTCGACACCTGGCCGGAAGCGATCGCCAAGCCGCTCGCCGACCAGGTGCTCCAGGTCCTCACCATTCAGCGCGGCGGACTGCTGACGATCTCGGTGCTGGCGGCGGCCTATTTCGCCTCGAACGGGGTAGAAGCGCTTCGAATCTCGCTCAATCGTGCCTACCGGGTGCAGGAAACGCGGCCGTGGTATTTCACCCGCCTCGCCAGCCTCGGCTATGTGCTGATTGCCGTCATCATCTTCGCGGCGATCAGCATTCTGCTGGTGGCCGTGCCATTGGCTCTCGACTATGCCCGGAAGTGGCTTCCGCTGTTTGCCGATACGCTCGACGTCGTCTTCAGCTGGCGCATCTACGGCACACTTGTCGTGCTCACCGTCGGCCTGCTGGTCATGCATCTGTGGCTGCCGGCCGGCAAGCGGCGGGTGTTCGACGTCATTCCCGGCGTGCTGCTGACGCTGCTTCTGTGGCTCGCCGGCGCGTTGGTCTTTGCCTATTATCTCGCGACCTTCGCCAATTATACCGCGACCTATGCCGGTCTCGCCTCGGTGATGATCGTGCTGATCTTTCTCTACATGGTCGGCGTCATCTTCATCATCGGCGCAGAGATCAACGCGGCGCTGATCAAGTTCCGCGTCTTCCGGATGTTCTCCCACACACTTTCGATCGTCGGCAGAGAGCGTGTCGAGCGGCGGTCAGAGCCCGACAAGGCGGCGAATATCGGCCCCTGACATGCCCTGGGCACGCAATTCGGCAAGGCCGCTGTCACCTTCGCTTTTCGAAAGCTTGCGGCCATTGGCATCGAAAATGAGACGATGGTGGTGATAGAGGGGCTGCGGCAGGCCGAGCAGCACCTGCAGCAACCGGTGCACCGATGTTGCGTGAAAGAGGTCGAGTCCGCGTACGACATGGGTGACGCCCTGCAGCGCATCGTCGACGACCACCGAAAGATGATAACTCGAGGGTGCATCCGAGCGAGACAGGATGACGTCTCCCCAGACCTCGGGTTCGGCGGCGATCTCGCCCGTCCTGCCGTCGCCGGTTTCGGTCCAGAACAGCAGTTCGCCGATCAGGTCGAGCGCCTTGCGCATATCGAGCCGCCAGGCATGTTTTTTCCCCGAGGAAAGGATGTCCCGCCATTCGGCCTCAGGCCGCTCGCGATCAATCGGCGGGTAATGCGGCGTGCCATCGGGGTCGCGCGGCCAGGATTGGCCCGTTGCCTCGTAGGCGGAGACACGCCCCTTCACCTCGCCGCGCGTCAGGAAGGCCGGATAGACCAGGCCGCGTTCGATCAATGCGTGGAGCGCCGCCTGATATTCCGGGAAATGTTCCGATTGGCGCCGCACCGGCCTTTCCCAGTCGATGGCAAGCCAGTCGAGGTCCCTCAGGATGCTGGCCTCGAATTCAGGCGTGCAGCGCATCTGGTCGATATCCTCGATGCGCAGCAGCAGCCGGCCGTTTTGGCTTTCGGCCATATCCCGGTTCAAAAAGGCCGACAGCGCGTGGCCGAGGTGCAGCGATCCGTTCGGACTCGGCGCAAAACGAAAGACAGGTTTTTGACGCTCGCTTGTGGTCATGCTTTCTTCTGCCACGGATTTTCGTTTCGAACCACTGGGAGGACGCGTGCAGATCATCCGCAACGACGATGACGTCAAGCTGGGGCTCGAAGCATTGCTGCGCCTCGATCCGCGCCTTGTACCGATTGCGGCGAATGCAGGGCCTGTTCCACTGCGGCTGCGAGAACCCGGTTTTGCCGGCCTTGCCCATATCATCGTCTCGCAAATGGTCTCGCGCGCCAGCGCCGAGGCGATCTGGCGGCGCATGCTGCCGACGGACGGGCCGCTGACGGCCGAAGGTTACATGCTGCTAGGGCCCGAGGCATGGCGGGAATTCGGCCTGTCGCGCGCCAAGGCCGACACGCTGTCGCGGGTTGCGGAAGCCGTTGCCTCCCGACGCCTCGATCTTTCCAGACTCTGTCTGAAGCCACCGGACGAAGCGCTTGGCGAACTCACCGCCTTGAAGGGCGTCGGTCCATGGACGGCGCAGGTTTATCTGATGTTCTGCGGCGGCCACGCCGATGTCTTTCCGGCTGGCGATGTGGCGCTGCAGAATGCCGTCGGTGCGGCGCTTGGACTTGCGGCGCCGCCGCAAACAAAGGCGCTTGCCAAGCTTTCGGAGATCTGGTCGCCATGGCGCTCCGTGGCGGCGCGGCTTTTCTGGGCCTATTACGCAATGAAAATGCGGCGCGACATGGTACCGACCGGCTGATCGGCAACACTCTTCAAATTGCCTTTATCCTCTGAATTTATTGGACTTCACAATCCTGTAACAACCGGCCTAATATACAGGAGCAGATGCCGAATCGATCAGGAGAGTCCCTTGACGATTGCAGTCTCCCCGCAGGCCCTGCCGGCGCTCGTCCTGAACGCTGACTACCGGCCGCTGAGTTATTATCCCTTGTCGCTTTGGTCCTGGCAGGACGCGATCAAGGCGGTCTTTCTCGACCGTGTGAATATCATCGCGGAATATGAACATTCGGTTTCCTCACCGAGCTTTTCGATGCGGCTTCCGAGTGTCGTATGCCTGAAGACTTACGTTCAGCCATCCCGCAATCCGGCTTTCACCCGGTTCAATGTCTTCCTGCGCGACCGGTTCGAGTGCCAGTATTGCGGCTCCCACGACGATCTGACTTTCGACCACGTCATCCCGCGCGCCCATGGCGGCGAGACGACCTGGGAGAATGTCGTGGCAGCCTGCTCGCCCTGCAATCTGCGCAAGGGCAGCAAGCTTCCGAAGCAGGCGGGCATGTTCCCGTCCCAGAAGCCCTATCAGCCGACGGTGCAGGATCTGCACAATAATGGCCGGCTGTTTCCGCCTAACTATCTGCATGAAAGCTGGCTCGACTATCTCTATTGGGATACCGAACTGCAGCCCTGATAGGCTCACCTCACGCAGATTTGCGGACGCCGACGAAGGCGACAGCTGCGAGCAGAATGCCGGCGATCACGTTCCAGCCTGCAAAAGACAGGCCAAGCACCCGCAGCGCTGCATCGGTGCAGGATGGACCTTTGATCGTATTGAGCTCAGTCAGCAGATCGCCGGCATTGCTCGTCATGCTGTTTGCTGTCGTCGAGCAGGTCGCCGGCCCCGGCCAGAAATGCCATTCCACGCCGGCGTGATAGACGCCCATGCCGGCGGTTACCAGCATCAGGATGCCGGCCGCAAGCAGCATCGCACGGGAAATCCAGTTCGGCAGACCGGCAAGCTCGCAGATGGCAGCGAGAATGGCGATCGGAATGGCATAATAATAGGGTTGGCGCTGCAGCAGGCAGAGTGCGCAGGGAATATAGCCGCCGAGATATTGGAAGCCGAGTGCGGCGCCGACCACCACCGCCATGCCGATAACGAGCAATATGGAATAGGTAAAGCCGGGGCGGGCGAGCGGCGAGGAAGTGGCAGTCATGGCGGAACTCCGCAAAGGTGGCTCAGTGGGCAAGCAGTTTATAAGCGATTCCGAGTGTGATGAGGACGCCGGCGCCGATGCCGACGATCTGACCAAGGCGCTTCTCGACGAAGTGGCGGATCGGCTCGCCGTATCGACGAAGCAGCCAGGCCAAGAGCAGGAACCGAGCACCGCGAGCTATGATGGCGGAAATAATGAAGACGCCTAGATTCATGTTAATGACGCCAGCCAAAATAGTTACGACTTTGATCGGCGGCAGGTGCGCCAAACCGGAAGTCACCAGCAATAGCAACAGGAATCCCCATTGTTCGTGGATGCTGTTTCGCAGTCGCTCGAAATCCTCGAATTTATTGTAGAATTCCAGAACTGGCCGCGCCACCGCCTCATAAGCGTAATGACCCAGCGCCCAGCCGGCGATGCCGCCGAGCACGGAGGCGACCGTCGCGATCAGGGCGTAGCGATAGGAACGCTGCGGCTTGGCAAGCGCCATCGGCAGGAAGAGCACATCGGCGGGGACGAGAAAGACGGAGCTTTCGACGAAGGCGATGACGGCGAGCCAGACTTCGGCCGATTTGCGCGAGGCCAGAGACATGGTCCAATCGTAAAGTCTGCGAAGCATTCCATTCCTTTCCTATTGCGGTGCAAAAAGCTTTAGGGGTCGTATGCAGCGCTGTAAATGCTCGCCCGTGTCCTTCGTGCCACCGCCGTCTAAAAATTTTGTGATGCGGAGGCGTCGCCGCCTCTCCCAGGATTTCATGGGATTGCGAATCGGCCATTCTAGGGCAAGGTTTACGTGGTCGACGTGCAGGGTGGCATGAGAATGTTCAAAGTGATCGAAGGCGGCCTTGGGCGGGCCGCGCAGATGAATGACCGGGCTGAAGCGGGTTCGGGACCGAGCCGGGAAGATGTGCGCCGGGAAGCGAACCGGCGGCTCAAGGAAAGTGGTTATCACCCTTCCCGCATCCGGGAATTTGCCACCGGCGTGCCGATGCTGGCCTCCCTGAAATACCTGTCGCTGCAGATCGATTTCGCAGCCGAGACCTTGTCGCGGCTCGACCCGATCCCGGACGATTTCCGCTCTGACGCCTATTGGCCGGCGGGTTGAGACGAGCGCGGCGCCCTCAGGACAGATCCATCGACTTTTCCCATTGCTGACGCAGGACGTTCATTTCCGTGCGTTTTTGCGCCATTTCGCTGACGATGGCGCGCAAGTTGGGGTGATGCGACATGAACATATTGAAATCGCGCCGCTCGAGCACTTCGAACTGACAAAAGTCGACGGCGATGACGTCGGCCGTACGCCTTCCGCCGCTCAGCAATGCCATCTCCCCGAAGAAGGCGCCCGGCTCCAGGCGGATCGCGCCGCTGGCTAGGCGCACTTCGACCGCGCCTGAGGAGATGAAGTACATGCTGTCGCCGCGATCGCCGCGACGAATGACACGTTCGCCAGGGGGAGCCGACTTCGCCTTGAAGAGCAGCAGCAGCTCTTCCTGCGCATCCTCCCCGACCTGGGAGAACAGCGGAAAGGTTTCGATCAGCTGCTGCATCTTCAGCTGATGCTGGCGTTCGCGTTCCTCGCCGAGCGCCCTGATCTTTTCCAGTTCCTTGCCGAGCGTTATCTGCCTCTTTCTACCGAAGCTTTCGAAGACGGAAGGCCATTGCGCATGGATATAGTTCTTCAAGCCCTCGGTTGCGATGATCACGATCGGGTTGAGCGTGATCGACAGGATCGCTGCAGCCAGGATGAGATCCTGGCCTTCATGCGGCAGCAGCCCGAGCGAGACGCCGAGGCCGGCGAGGATGAAGGAAAATTCGCCGATCTGGGCAAGGCCGCCGGCCAAAGTCAGCCCCATGCCGATCGGATATCGCAGCAGCATGACGATGGCGAAGGTGATGACGGCCTTGCCGAGAATGACGAGCGCCAGGGCGCCAATCACCGCCAGCGGCTGGCGCACCAGGATCGAAGGGTCGAAGAGCATGCCGACCGAGACGAAGAACAGCACGGAGAAGGCGTTCTGCAACGGTAGCGAATCGGCCGCCGCTCTGTGGCTGAGCTGGGATTCGCTCATGACGACGCCGGCGAAAAACGCGCCTAGCGCGAAGGAGACGCCGAAAATCGCCGCCGAGCCGAAGGCGATGCCGAGCGCGATCGCCAGCACCGTCAGTGTGAAGAGTTCGCGCGAGCCGGTGCGCGCGATCATCGTCAGCAGCCAGGGCACGATACGGGGGCCGAGGAAGACCGCCATAGCGGCGAAGGCCAGCACCTTGAACAAGGTCAGCCCGATCGTCAGTGCCAGCGGCAGCTCACCGAGGCCGTGATTGGTGTCGACGGCGTGGCCGCCGAGAAGCTCTGCCAGCGCCGGCAGCAGCACCAGCGCCAGCACCATCACCAGATCCTCGACGATCAGCCAGCCGACGGCGACGCGCCCGCTTGGCGCATTGACGAGATTACGTTCCTCCAGCGCCTTCAGGAGCACGACCGTACTCGCCACCGAGAGGCTGAGCCCGAAGACGACGCCGGCACCGAGGCTCCAGCCCCAGAGCATGCAGAGGCCGATGCCCAGCAGGGTGGCGAGGATAATTCGGCCGATCGCGCCCGGCACGGCGATCCCGCGTACAGCGAGCAGGTCGGAGGCGGAAAAATGCAGGCCGACGCCAAACATCAGCAGGATGACGCCCATTTCGGCGAGCTGGCCGGCAAGAGCGGTATCGGCGACAAAGCCCGGCGTGAACGGGCCCATCAGGATGCCGGCCATCAGATAGCCGACGAGCGGCGGCAGCCGCAGCCGGTCGGCGCCATAACCGAGGACGGCCGCGAAAACAAAACTGACGGCGACCGTCGCAATGAGTCCTACTTCCTGATGCACGTCTGCCCTCGCCTGATGGTAACGGCCGCCACCTTGGACGAAGCGCAAGCAAAATTAAATAGTTGATTTGCGTTTTGCGGCTGCTCTTCGAGGCGTAGGCTTGGTCGCGAACAATAGATTCCACGTCCATTCGAGAATGACAGGGTTGCCGCTGACGTGGGAACCACTTCCCTTTTGCTTCGTTGGCCCTTCAGACAAGGAGAAACGACATGAGAAAGATCATTCTGAACTGTGCCGTGACGGCCCTTGCCGCCTGCTCGTTTGCAGCGCCTGTTCTCGCCGATAGCGTCTACGTCAGGGAGCGTACCTATGACGATGACTATCGTTACGAGCGGGTGCGGCCCGGCATCACCATCAGCGAGCGCGGCGTGACCTTCGGCGTCCGCGAACGCGAGCATCGCCGCTATCGACATGACGGCTGCGAAACCAGGAGCGTTACCCGTCAGACTGATGAAGGCGAGGTGACCAAGACGGTAAGGCGCTGCTATTGACGAAAATTCGCGACAAAGACGAAACCCGGCTCCCGCGAGCCGGGTTTTCGCCTTTCGCGTGGCACGAAGCGCAATGCGGTGGTGGAAGTGATCAGGCGGTGTTATGAGCACCCCTTCGTTCGAAGCGCATTTTCGGCGCACAGAACCCCGCACAGGAATTATTCGGCATGATTGAGCTTACCCCATCCCAGATCGTTGCACTCAAACTCGCCAAGGATGGAGATCTCTATCCTCAGCCGGCGAATAAATGGACGCATCAGAACGCGACGGTGACTTACGCAAAGACCGACCGCTGGAAAGAGCGGCCGCTGAAAGTGAAATCGGTCACAGCAAAGACGCTCAGCGAGTTGAAAGAGCCGGGCTTCCTCGAGCGGCGGCACCTGGATGATGATGCATCAAAGGATGTCTACGGCATTACCATGGCCGGCAAGATGTGGCTGCTGAAGAACAAGTAGGCTTCACTCGGAGGCGAAACTTGCTCCGTAGTCCCGTTTAGGTCTTTAGAGGTAGGGGCTACACAAAGCCATTTGAGATGATGGTGCAGCTAACCGGAGATTGTCGAACAGTCCGCCTTCGTTCCTGACGGAACTACGGCGCGACAGCCTCCGCTTGGCTGCTCTTCGGCTCGCCGAGCCGAAGCTCCGCAGCACGAAGGCTGGTGCCCCATGCCGGGGTCGAACCAGCACTTCTTTCGAAACTCGATTTTGAGTCGAGCGCGTCTACCAATTCCGCCAATGGGGCAACGGATCCAGACGAGGCGGGTGTCTAACATGCGAGCGGGCGAGCGCGCAAGACGGGCGAGCGAAGTTATCGCGGCGATGCCGCGGGAAATCCGGCCTCGTTACGAGGCCGGATCCTGTCGATCTCAATGAGCGGCGGCGGGTGCCGCACTGGGCAGCCCGGACTTCTTCAGCGTAATCGCCAGGATCGAAGCCAACAGGCAGAAGGCACCGGCGACGAAAAAGGCGGGCAGGTAGCTCGATAATTCCGTGCGCGACAGGCCGGCGCCATAGGCGGCCGTGGCAGCGCCCAGCTGGTGGCCGGCAAAGACCCAGCCGAAGACGAGACCGGCCTTTTCGCGGCCGAAGCGATCGGCGGCGATCTTGACGGTGGGCGGCACGGTGGCGATCCAATCGAGGCCGTAGAAGATGGCAAAGATGGAGAGACCGTAGAAGCTGAAATCGCTGAACGGCAGATAGAGCAGCGAGAGGCCGCGCAGGCCGTAATACCAGAAGAGCAGCCAACGATTGTCGAAGCGGTCGGAGAGCCAGCCGGAGCCGATGGTGCCGAAGAAATCGAAGATGCCCATGACGGCAAGGACGCTGGCGGCGGCAACCGGCACGATGCCGAAGTCGCCGCAGAGGGTGACGAAATGGGTCTGGATCAGGCCGTTGGTGCTAAGACCGCAGATGAAGAAGGTGGCAAACAAGATCCAGAAAGTCGAGGTCGTCGAGATTTCACGGAGCGTGGTGATCGGCGTCATCAGCGCAGCGCCGAGCGTCGTTCGGGCCGGCGCCGGCGCCACATGGGCTTCTCCCAATAATGGCAGGTTCACGTCCGAGGGGCGGTCACGCATGAAGAGAAGGACGAGAAGGGCGGCCGCCATGATCATGGCGCAGACGAAAAACACGGTGGCACGCCAGCCGTAACGTCCGGTCAGTTCCGCCATCAGCGGCAGGAAGACGAGCTGCCCGGTCGCCGAGCTTGCCGAGAGCATGCCGACGACAAGGCCTCGGTGCTTGACGAACCAGCGCGTCGAAACCGTCGCCGCCAGCACCATCGCCGTCAGGCCGGTGCCGAAGCCGACGACGACACCCCACAGCGCCAGCAGATGCCAAAGCTTGGTCATGAACAGCGAGCCGACAAAGCCCGCGCCGATCAGCGCCAGCGCAAAGACAATAACCTTACGGACGCCGAAATAATTCATGAAAGCCGCAGCGAACGGACCCATGAAGCCGAAAAGGATTAAGCGAATCGCCAGCGCAGAGGAAATCTGCGACGTTTCCCAGCCGAATTCGTCCTGGAGCGGCTTGATGAGGACGCCGGGCGCGCCCATGGCGCCTGCTGTCACCAGCATGGTCAGAAAGGTCGCGGCAACGACGACCCAACCGTAATGAATGTTGCGCCGCGCAAGGGAGGAGGCAAGAACTGTTGAAACCATGAGGGGATTCCATTCGAATTCAGGTTGGGAAGATACAGAACCAATTTACATGATGGTCATCATATTTCTTGCTTATTCATGATGGACATCATATATTTTGTCAAGCGACGATTTCTGGAGAATGAAGATGCGGGTCAGCCGCGAAAAATTTGCCGAGAACCGCGAGAGGATCCTCACTGTTGCCGGCGTGCTCTTTCGCGAGAACGGTTTCGACGGTGTCGGCGTCGCCGACATCATGAAGGCGGCGGGGCTGACGCATGGCGGCTTCTACGGCCACTTCGGTTCGAAGGACGAGTTGGCGCTTGAGGTCAGCCGCAAGCTGATCGACAAGGTCGAGAGGCGCTGGAAGGAACATATTGCCGAGTCTCCGGACAGGCCGCTGCAAGCGCTTCTCGACCATTATATCCACTGGCGCACTGTTGACGATCCAGGCGGCAGCTGCGTCTTCGCCACCTTGATCCAGGAGGTGAGCCGCAGCCGCGGCGCGGTCCGCGCGGTCTTCAGCGATGGGTTGTCCGTACTGGTCGACACACTTGCCGATATCGTTCCCGGCGAGACCGAAGAGGAGCGCCGCGCCAATGCCGCGACGACGCTCTCATCGATGATGGGTGCCGTGATTCTTGCGCGCGCCGTCGAGGACAGGGGACTTGCCGAGCAGTTCCTGGTGACGATGCGTCGGCAGCTCGATCCCGCCAGCCGGAGATAGTCCCGAGCGCCGGTGCCGATGTCCCGACCCTCTCCACGCCAGTCTGCCGATCGAGATGCCGGCGGCTATTTGAAGCCGGCGATGGCGTGCGGGATGTAGGGCGCTTCGAGTGCCGCGATTTCCTCGGTGGTGAGTTTGACCGACAGCGAGGCAATGGCGTCCATCAGGTGGTTCGGTTTGGATGCGCCGATGATCGGCGCAGTGACCACGTTCTTCTGCAGGATCCAGGCGGTGGCGACCTGGGCGCGGGAAATGCCCCGGGCTCCGGCGATTTCGGCGACGGCATTGACGATCTTGCGGTCGGCATCGACGGACTGCGTGTAAAGCGTCTTGCCGAATTCGTCGGTTTCGCTACGCGCCGTCGTCTCGTCCCAGTCGCGGGTCAGGCGGCCACGGGCCAATGGGCTCCAGGGGATGACAGCGATCTTCTGGTCTTCGCAGAAGGGCAGCATTTCCCGCTCTTCTTCCCGGTAAAGCAAGTTCAGGTGGTTCTGCATGCTGACGAACTCGGTCCAGCCGTTCAGCCGAGAGATGTAGAGTGCCTTGGCGAATTGCCAGGCATACATCGACGAGGCGCCGATGTAACGCGCCTTGCCCGATTTGACGATGTCATGCAGCGCTTCCAGCGTTTCCTCGATCGGCGTCGTATAGTCGAAACGATGGATCTGGTAGAGGTCGACATAGTCGGTGCCGAGACGGCGCAAGCTATTGTCGATCTCGTCGAAGATCGCTTTGCGTGACAGACCGGCGCCGTTCGGGCCGGGCCGCATGCGGTTGAACACCTTGGTCGCCAGCACGATGTCCTCGCGCTTGGCGAAGTCTTTGATCGCACGGCCGACGATCTCCTCCGAGGAACCGTTGGAATAGGTATTGGCGGTGTCGAGGAAATTGATGCCGAGGTCGATCGCCTGTTTGATCATCGTCCGGCTTTCCTCTTCCCGCAGGCTCCAGGCATGATTGCCGCGGCCGGGATCACCGAAGGTCATACAGCCCAGGCAGATTTTCGAGACTTCGAGCCCGGTCTTTCCGAATTTGACGTATTCCATGAAAAACTCCAAGACTTGAGATAACCCACGCGGCGTCTCATGATCTAGTGCGCAACCGCGAAAGTCGCAGGGGCTGAATAAACAATCTGCGGACAATGCGCACACTGGTGCGTGATCTGCCGTTTTTCCCTGCAGCTTGCGTATCCGCGCCGCAAGGTGTTAGCTGGTGCAGCATTTCACCGGATTCCGACTATGCGACTGCCGTCCTTCGATCGTTATGGCGATCTCTACCGTGATTTTTCCTGGCGGATTCCGGAGGATTTCAATATCGGCCGCGCCGTCAGCGACGAATGGGCGGTGCGAGATCCGGAGCGCGTCTGTCTAGAGCATTTCAGTCCGGACGGCAATCATCGTTCGCTGACCTATGGCGAGCTTTCCGGTACTTCCTCCATGTTCGCCAATGCGCTGGCGTCGCTCGGCATCAAGCGCGGCGATCGTATCGCTCTGCTGATGCCCCAGTCCTTCGAGACCGTGATTGCGCACGTCGCGATCTATAAAATGGGTGCAATCGCCCTGCCACTGGCGCTGCTGTTCGGCGTCGAGGCGCTTGAATATCGGCTCAGAATCTCAGGCGCGGCGGCAATCATCACCAATGATTTCGGCCTTGATCGGGTCCGGCAAATCCGCGATCGCCTGCCGGAGCTGCGACAAATGATCAGCGTCAGCGACGCTGCCGACGCCCTCTCCTTTGCCGATCTGACCGCCTCGCATGCGCCGGTCTTCGAGGGAGAGAAGACAACGCCCGACGATCCGGCGCTGATGATCTTCACCTCGGGCACGACGGGGTCGCCCAAGGGCGCATTGCATGGCCACCGTGTTCTGCCCGGGCATATCCCCGGCATGCAGTTCGCCCATGAAGGGTTTCCCAAGGCGGGCGACAAGGTCTGGACTCCGTCCGACTGGGCCTGGGCCGGCGGGCTGCTCAACGCGTTGCTGCCGAGCCTTCTGCTCGGCGTCCCCGTCGTCTCGTCGCCGGCGCAGAAATTCGATGCCGAGATGGCCTATCGGATCATGGCAGAGATGAAGGTGCGCAATGCCTTCATTCCACCGACGGCACTTCGGCTGATGCGGTCGGTTTCCGACCCCAGGTCGAAATATGATCTGGTGCTGCGCACCATCGGCTCGGCGGGAGAAGCACTCGGCCGCGAGACCTATGATTGGGCGCAGCGCACGCTCGGCATCACCGTCAACGAGTTCTACGGCCAGACGGAATGCAATTTCGTGCTGTCGTCGAGTGCCGCCTGTGGCGTCACCAAGGCCGGCGCTATCGGACGCGCGGTGCCCGGCCATCGTGTCGCGATCGTCAGCGAGGCCGGCTACGAACTGCCGGCGGGCGAATCCGGTCAGATCGCTATCGCCAGTCCCGATCCCGTCATGTTCCTCGGCTATTGGAACGACGCGGCGGCGACCGAACGGAAATTTCTCCACGGCTGGCTGCTTACCGGCGACATCGGCCGGCAGGACGAAGACGGCTACGTCACCTTCGAAGGCCGCGACGACGACGTCATCACATCGTCCGGATATCGCATCGGCCCGGCCGAGATCGAGGATTGCCTGATCGGCCATCCCGCCGTGCAGCTTGCCGCGGCCGTCGGCAAACCCGATGCGGTGCGCACCGAGATCGTCAAGGCCTATATCGTGCTGTCACCCGGTCATTCGCCGAGCGAGGCGCTGGCCGCCGAAATCAGGGAATGGGTGAAGATGCGGCTTTCGATGCACGAATATCCGCGCGAGGTGGAATTCGTCGAATCATTGCCGTTGACGACAACCGGCAAGGTCATCCGCCGGCTGCTGCGGGAGAAGGCTGCGGCTGAGGGCTAAGCATTCCGGAGATGCTTTAGCCTCGGCCGGCGAGCGACATGATCTTCTCGCGCAGCATTTTCGCCATGTTGCGGGTGCTGCGATACATGTGCAGCTGGGCGGCGGCCTGGCGCATGTCGCGGTCGCCGTTCTGCGTCAGACCGATGACCAAAGTTCCCATCTCCTCGCGCTCCTGCCAGAAGCGGCTCATGATCGGGTGGTCAGAGACGGCGCAGGAATCCGAGCGCACGATATTGGCGTCATCGAGATGCCATTCCGTGAGCTCGCTCATCAGGAGCTTGCCCGGCGAATAGCGGGCATAGTTCTCGTCATAGGCCGTCTTCCAGGTATAGGCCTCGCCGCCCATCATCAGAACGACGATGGCGGCGATCGCCTTGCCGTTGAGATCGATCGTATGGATGCGCACGGCGTCGACGGCGGCAAGGTTCGAGACGGCTTCGCGCGCGAAGGCGGTATGGTAGCGATCGGTGACGAGAGCACTTCGGCGTTTGCCCTTCCAGCCGCCGGCCTCCATTGCCAGGAATTCCTCGAAGCGGACGTGGACGTCGCGCGGCTGACGGGCGACGGCATAGACCGCCGTTCCCTGTTCCTCAAGCAGGCGCCACTGTCGGCGCATCTCGCGCATATGCGACGAGGATATTGTTTTGCCGAGATAGGCGGGCGCCTCTTCCTCACTCTGCAGCATGGGGCGCAGATAGGGATTGGCCACGGTGAGCGGCAGGTTGCGGCCGAGCGCCACGGCCTTGAGGATGCGCACGAAAATGCCGTTCAATCTCAGATCCGGCAAGACCAGCGTGCTCGGCAGGTTGAGGTCGGGAACGGCCAGTCCCTCGAAGAAATTGTCGAGGGTTTCGGCCGCATCTTCGCTGTCGACGAGCGGTGTGCCAAGCGGACCGAAGCTGTTCGACCAGCCGCGGATGATCGAGGGGCCGACGGCAAAGCCCGGTCTGTCGACCGAAAACGGCAGGAGGAAACGCATGCGGCTACGGCCGGCGCCGTGATCGCGGATCAGGGCGAAATTGACCTGCCGGTCTTCGATCCGCGGCATGGCGGGCGCAAGGAAGCGGCCGGAGAAAAAGACGTTCGGTTCCATCGCCCGGTTGGACAGGAAGTCGAGCTCATCCTGAAGTTCGTAGCCGAGCTTGCCGGGATAGAGGCAGAGCTCGCGTCCCGGCCGGCCGATCTCGGCACGGGCCTCGGCCTGCGGCGCTTCGAAATGCAGCGCCGCGAGCTCATGGATCATGCGGTTGCTGATGCTGTCGGTGCTTTCGGTGATGGGGGGCAGGCGCACCATCTATCGAACTCTCATTTCTGGCGTTGCGGCGGAGGGGCTGGCGAAGGCGAAGAGGGCGATGCCGAGCGTGCGGCGCACGGCGACATGCAGGAGGATAGCCTCGACCGCCATGGCCGAGGCCGTGGCGACGGCGGTGCCTTCGATGCCGTAGTGCGGGATCAAAGCAAGGTTGAGGCCGACATTGGCAGCCAATGCGCCGGCATAGAGCGCCACACACAGGTTCTGCTTGCCCGCCATCATCAGCAGCGTTTCAGCCGGGCCGACCAGCGACTTGGCAAGGATGCCGGCAAGCAGGATCGCCATGACAAGATAACCTGACGTGAAGGCGCCGCCGAACAGCGACAGCAGCAGATGGCCGGTCGCGAGCACCGCAAGGCCGACCACCAGCGCCGGCCAGAACGTCCAGCGGGCGGCGTCGGCAGCGGCGTTGGCGAGCTGGGATTGATCGCCTTCGGCAATGATCGAGGAAAAGCGCGGGCCGGAAGCGGCCTTGACCGAGAAATTGATGAAATGCACCAGCGCCATGGTCTTGGCGGCGGCGAAATAGACGGCGACGTCGTGCGGTTCAAGGAAAATGCCGACAACGATGACATCGGAATTGGTGAGCAGGAAACTCACGCCCTCAATGAGGAAGATCGGGAAGGCGACGCTCAGCCAGGCGAGGAAATTGACCTTGCGCGGACCTTCGTCATAATGCCGGCGGAGGCGCAAGAGTGTCGCGCCATACTGGCCAAGAGCGGTGACGAAGGTCGCGACAAGCGCTGCCTGCATGGCAGTGACAGCGGTATGCTCTGCGCCCATCGCTATCGCGATCAGCATGAAGGCGATAATAAGAATCGGCCGGATGATATAGACCGGGCTCAGCGCCATCACCGGCCAATGGTTCGCCCGCGACGTGCCCTCCAGAATATCGCCGAGCGCGATCATCGGCATGGCAAGCAGGCCGATGAAGATCGGGACGAGATAATAGCTCTCGATCATATCGCCGAAGAAATGCAGCCCGATCATGCCGGCGGCGAGCATCACCGTGCCGGAAAGCAGCGCGAAGGTACGCGCCGTGCCGGTCAGGCCGCGGATCTCCTCGAAAGCGCCCGCCGCCTTGTACTGCGGCAGGAAGCGGACGATCGCGGTGTGGAAGCCGAGGCAGGAGAGATCGCCGAAGACGACGATCAGCACCCAGACGAAAACGAAGATGCCATATTCATATTCGCCCATCAGCCGTGCGAGCACGATCTGCGAGATAAAGGCCAGCGCGGCGCTGAGGATGCGGATCGAGAAGGCCGTCAGCGCCATGCGCCGGGCCGCGGCCTTTTCTCCGCGTTCAGTGAGCATGGCGGCAAACATGCGCAGCATACGGCCGCCGATCGGGCGCAGGCCCCCGGGCAGCAGTTTCTCCGCTGTTTCTATGACCGCCATGATGAACACGCAAAACTCTAAAGGTCAGGCAAATCGTCCCTGAAGTCTTGACAGGACAGGGTTAAGAAACGGTTCCGGATCAGGTCGCGATTCGGCTGCGAAGGCCGGGGTTTCGGTGCTGCCGCAGAAAAGAAAATGCCGCCCCAAGGCGGCATTTCCAGTTTTTCGCGATTTGCCTCAGACCTGCTCGAAGGCGCCGTGGCAATGCTTGTATTTCTTGCCGGAACCGCAGGGGCAAGCCTCGTTGCGCCCGACTTTGCCCCAGGTGGCGGGATCGTCCGGATTCCGGTTCTCAGGTGAGACGAAGACTTCGGAGGCCTGGTAGATCGGGGCGAAATCGTCCTCCCCGGTCGTCGGATCGAGATGATGGGCCTGCATCAGCGGCGGTTCCGGCTCAGCCGGCGCCTGCTGCACCAGCTCGACGCGCATCAGCTGGGCCGTGACGGCCTCGCGCAGATTGTTGAGGAGGCCGGTGAAGAGTTCGAAAGCTTCGGACTTGTATTCCTGCAGCGGATCGCGCTGGGCATAACCGCGGAAACCGATGACGGAGCGCAGGTGGTCGAGGTTGACGATATGCTCGCGCCAGAGATGATCGAGCGTCTGCATGACGATCGAGCGTTCGACATAATGCATGATGTCGTCGCCGAAGCGCTCGGCCTTTTCCGTAAAGGCGGCATTGGCGGCCTGCGTCAGGCGCTCGCGAATGTCATCCTCGCCGATGCCTTCTTCCTTGAACCACTCCTCGATCGGCAGATCGAGGTTCAGAATATTGGCAACACCGGTCTTCAGGCCGACGGCATCCCATTGTTCGGCATAGGCGCGCTCGGGGATATGCTTTTCGACCAGATCCTCGATCACTTCGCGGCGCATGTCGGAGACGGTCTCGGAAATATTGGTCGATTCCATCAGCTCGAGACGCTGCTCAAAAATCACCTTGCGCTGATCGTTGAGGACGTCGTCATACTTCAGCAGATTCTTGCGGATATCGAAGTTGCGGGCTTCGACCTTCTTCTGCGCGCGCTCGAGAGCCTTGTTGATCCACGGATGGACGATCGCCTCGCCCTCCTTGAGGCCGAGCTTGGTCAGCATGCTGTCCATGCGGTCGGAGCCGAAGATGCGCATCAGGTCGTCCTGAAGCGAAAGGTAGAATTTTGAGCGGCCGGGGTCGCCCTGACGACCGGAGCGACCGCGCAACTGGTTGTCGATGCGGCGGCTCTCGTGGCGTTCGGTGGCGATGACGTAGAGACCGCCGGCAGCAAGCGCCTTTTCCTTGAGTTCCTTGATCTCCTCGACGATCGCCTGGACCTTTGCGTCGCGCTCCGGACCGGCTTCGACATCGCCGAGCTCGCGTTCGATACGCATTTCCAGGTTGCCGCCGAGCTGAATGTCGGTGCCGCGGCCGGCCATATTGGTGGCGATCGTGACGGCGCCCGGTACACCGGCCTGGGCGACGATATAGGCTTCCTGCTCGTGGTAGCGGGCGTTCAGCACCTGGAAGTCGTTGAAACCCTGCTTGCGCAGGCGCTCGGCAAGCAGCTCCGACTTCTCGATCGAGGTCGTACCGACGAGCACCGGCTGACCGCGCTTATGAGCATCGAGGATCTCGTCGATGATTGCCTTGAACTTCTCGTCGAAGGTCCGATAGACCTCATCGTCCTCGTCGATACGCTTGATCGGCAGGTTGGTCGGGACTTCGACCACGTCGAGATTATAGATGTTGGCGAATTCTTCCGCTTCCGTCTGCGCAGTGCCGGTCATTCCGGCGAGCTTATCGTACATGCGGAAGTAGTTCTGGAAAGTGATCGAAGCCAGCGTCTGGTTTTCCGGCTGGATCTGCACCTTTTCCTTGGCTTCGAGCGCCTGGTGCTGGCCTTCCGAATAACGCCGCCCCGGCATCATGCGGCCGGTGAATTCATCGATGATGACGACTTCGTCGTTGCGGACGATATAGTCCTTGTCGCGCTGAAAGAGCTTGTGGGCCTTGAGCGCATTGTTGATGTGGTGGACGATTGCGACGTTCTCGATGTCGTAGAGCGCGTTACCCTTCAAAAGGCCAGCCTGGCGGAGCAGGTTTTCCAACTTCTCGGTGCCCTCTTCGGAGAAGTTGGCGGAACGCTGCTTCTCGTCGATCTCGTAATCGCTGGGCGCGAGCAGCGGAATGAAGGCGTCGATCGTATTGTAGAGCTCGGAACGGTCGTCGAGCGGGCCGGAGATGATCAGCGGCGTGCGCGCTTCGTCGACGAGAATCGAGTCGACTTCGTCGACGATCGCGAAATTGTGGCCGCGCTGGACCATCTGATTCTTCTCGTACTTCATGTTATCGCGCAGATAATCGAAGCCAAGCTCGTTGTTGGTGGCATAGGTGATGTCGCAGGCATAGGCCGCGCGGCGCTCCTCGTCGGAGAGGCCATGGACGATGACGCCTGTGGTCATGCCGAGGAAGCTGTAGACGCGGCCCATGGTCGCGGCATCGCGCTGGGCAAGATAGTCGTTGACGGTGACGACGTGCACGCCCTTGCCGGAAAGCGCGTTCAGATAGACCGGCAGGGTGGCGACGAGGGTCTTGCCTTCGCCGGTCTTCATCTCGGCGATCGCATTCGAATGCAGGATCATGCCGCCGATCAGCTGTACGTCAAAAGGTCGCAGGCCGAGAACGCGGCGCGACGCCTCGCGCACGACGGCGAAGGCGGGAATCAGGATGTCGTCGAGCGTCTTGCCTTCTGCGAGAAGGGCGCGGAATTCGACGGTCTTTGCCGCGAGCTGCTCGTCCGTCAGCGCCTTCGTCTTCTCTTCGATGGAGTTGATCGCGGCGACGTTCGGCTGGTAGGACCGCACGCGGCGATCATTGGACGACCCAAATAACTTGCGGGCTATACCGCCAAAGCTGACCATGTGACTGGTCCTTTCTCAATATTCATCCGCGACGTTTCTTGTCCGTGGCCCAGCCGAAAATCAGGCGCACGCCTTGAAACGCCCGGAAACTGTTCTGGACGCGAGGTTGCGTGACAGATAAGAGGGGGGTCGAATGATGTCAACGGATTTGGCGGATACAGAAAGGCCACAATCCGGTGTTGATGGCTATTTTGAGCTGGAACAGGCGATGCTGAAGCCGGCGATGTAACTGTGAAGGGTTATTTGATGTTGAGCACCAATAAATTCGCCGTGCTGGCGTTTGCAACTTTTGTTGCATTCCAGGCTCCGGCCCATGCAGAGGACGCCGTCGTCGCCATGGTCGGCAATCTGGAGATCCACCAGTCTGAACTCGATCTCGCCGTTGCCAACCTCGATCCGCAGCTGGCGCAGCTTCCCGATGACCAGAAGAAGGTCGCGGCGCTCTCCGCAGCCATCGATGTGAAACTGCTTGCGACCGGCGCCACGACTGAGAAGCTCGACCAGACCGACGAATTCAAGAAGCGCATGCAGTATCTCACCGATCGTGAGCTTCACAACGCCTATTTCAAGAAGCACGTCGTCGACACAGTGACGCCTGACGAAATCAAGGCTCGTTACGACAAGGAAGTCGCAGCTCTGCCGAAGCAGGAAGAAGTCCACGCCCGCCACATCCTGGTCAAGACTGAGGACGAAGCCAAGGACATCATCAAGCAGCTTGACGCTGGCAAGGATTTCGCCGAACTCGCCAAGGAAAAATCCACCGACCCAAACAAGTCGGAAGGTGGCGATCTCGGCTATTTCTCGCGCGGCCGTATGGTGAAGGAATTCGAGGACGCGGCCTTCGCGCTCGAGAAGGGTGCCTATTCGAAAACGCCGGTCAAGACTGATTTCGGCTATCATGTCATCAAGGTCGAGGACAAGCGCGACGCTCCGCCGCCGCCTTTCGATCAGGTGCAGGACCAGGTTCGTCAGCTCGTCATGCGCGACAAGTATCTTGCCCTGCTCAATCAGGCGAAGTCTTCTGCCAAGATCGAGATCTCGGACGAGACTTTGCGTAAGGGTTACGACGAGGCCAACAAGCAGCCGGAGCCGGGCAGCGAGCCCGCCCAGCCGGCGCCGAAGCAGTAAATATTCGCATCAGGGCCCGGTTCTTCCGGGCCCTTCCTTATCGTTGTTGTCGCATTTCCGGACGGCGAGCCGGTTCTTTCAGTCGCCGGGAAATGCTCATTGGCAGGTTTCATCATGTCCGGTTCCGTTTCGCCGCTCGCCCCGAAATCCTTCGTTCCGATGCCTTCGCTGCGCGGCGTGCGCATGGCGACGGCTTCGGCCGGCATCAAGTACAAGAACCGCACCGACGTGCTGATGATGGTCTTCGATAAGCCGGCATCGGTCGCGGGCGTCTTCACCCGTTCCAAATGCCCCTCCGCGCCAGTCGATTTCTGCCGTGCGAACCTGGCCCACGGCACTGCGCGCGCCGTCGTCGTCAATTCCGGCAATGCCAATGCCTTTACCGGCATGAAGGGCCGCCAGGCGACCGCGCTGACGGCGAAGTCGGCTGCTGCGGCCGTCGGCTGCGGCGAAAACGAGATCTATCTGGCATCGACCGGCGTCATCGGTGAGCCGCTCGATGCCACCAAATTCGCTGGCGTTCTTGACAGGATGCAGGCCGAGGCGACCGGCGATTTCTGGTTCGAAGCCGCCAAGGCGATCATGACGACCGATACCTATCCGAAAGTTTCGACCCGCAGCGCCGAGATCGGCGGCGTGGCCGTGACGATCAACGGCATTGCCAAAGGCGCCGGCATGATTGCGCCCGACATGGCGACTATGCTCTCCTTCGTCGTCACCGATGCCGATATCGCCTCCGAAGCGCTACAGGCGCTTCTGTCCGACGGCGTCGGGCCGACCTTCAATTCCATGACCGTCGACAGCGACACGTCCACCTCCGATACGCTGATGCTGTTTGCGACGGGGGCTGCGGCCGAGGACGGCCAGGCCCACATCGAACGCGCCGACGATCCGCGCCTTGCAGCTTTCCGCGCCGCCCTGAACGAAGTGCTGAAGGACCTTTCGCTGCAGGTTGTGCGCGACGGCGAAGGCGCCACCAAGATGCTCGAAATCACTGTAACGGGCGCCGAGAGCGATGCCGCCGCCAAGCGCATTGCGCTGTCGATCGCCAATTCGCCGCTGGTCAAGACGGCGGCCGCCGGCGAAGACGCCAATTGGGGCCGTATTGTCATGGCCGTCGGCAAAGCCGGGGAGATGGCGGATCGTGACCGGCTCGCCATCTGGTTCGGCGATATCAGGGTCGCCGTCAACGGCGAGCGTGACCCGGATTATTCCGAGGCCGCCGCCTCGAATGTGATGAAAGCGCAGGACATCCCCGTTAAAGTCGATATCGGCCTCGGTACGGGGTCGGCAACCGTCTGGACCTGCGACCTCACCAAGGAATATGTTGCAATCAATGGCGACTATCGGAGCTGATCGTCCATTGGGCCAGGCGTCCATATCTTCAAAGAATTTGCCGTTGGTTCGCAGGCTGGAGGCCGTCGGCTTTCGCGCCTGGCCGGCGGCGTCCGTGCAATATGACGGCAGCTGGCAGGTGCGGCTGACGGCGGGCCACCCGTCCAACCGGCTGAATTCCATTGTGCCGCTCGACCCCTCGGACCATCGCGATGTCGATATCCGTCTGGAAAAGGCGAGCCGGAAGTTCGAGGCCTATGGCCGCGCCGCCGTGGTCCGTCAGACACCGCTCGCCTCGCCGGTGCTGATCGAGCTTCTCAGCGCCCGGAACTGGACACGGTTCGACGAGACCGTGGTGATGACCTGCGATCTCACTGAAGCCGAGCTGCCGGACACTCTCGATCATCTGCCGACCCACGATGTCGGTCGTTTCGTCGATGCCAACCTGGCGGTCGACGGGGCGCCAGTGAGCCTGAAACCGGCGCTTGCCGAAATCATTTCGGCGATCAAGCCGCCGTCGGGGCTTTTCCTCATCGAGAATGCCGTGGAGGGACCGCTTGCGACCGTGCTCTGCGTCCAGGATAACGATCTTGCCGGCATCATGTCGCTTTCGGTCTGCGAAACGCGACGGCGCGAAGGGCTCGGCACCGAAATCTTGACTTCAGCGCTACGCTGGGCGCGCATGCGTAGCGCCCGTTCGGCCTGGCTGCAGGTCAAGCTTTCCAATCGCCCGGCCATCGCGCTTTACGAGCGCCTCGGGTTTCGCGACGCCTATCATTACTGCTATTGGCAGCGAGGGTCGCGATGAGCGAGGCAGGCCGGAAGATATTGCTGGTCGCCGCCTGTGCGCTGATCGATGCCGACGGGCGTATCCTATTGGCACAACGTCCTGAGGGAAAGTCGCTGGCGGGGCTCTGGGAGTTTCCCGGAGGGAAAGTCGAGCCCGGCGAGACTCCGGAGGAGACGCTGGTGCGCGAGCTCGAGGAGGAGCTTGGTGTCAAGACCAAGATCGCCTGCCTGGCGCCGCTCACCTTTGCCAGCCATTCCTACGAGACGTTCCACCTGCTGATGCCGCTTTATATCTGCCGGCGCTATGAGGGGATTGCCCAGGGCCGCGAGGGGCAGGCTCTGAAATGGGTGCGTGCGCAGGCGCTACGGGATTACCCGATGCCGCCGGCCGACGAGCCGCTGATCCCGATGTTGCAGGATTTACTTTAGCATTAGCTGATTATTGTCTCGCCGCGGCGTTTTCGGCTGTGGATATTAATGGATCGTTTAACACCTTCTGCCAAAGATCGGCCTCAATCAAGCATCTGGCGTGCGTGTATTAAAAGGCTTGACGTCATGGACGATGATTTCTGGAAAGCTGTCCGGGAAAAGGAACGGGCTTCGTCTGCCTCGCGCAGGACCGGTGCGCTCAATATCGCCCTTCTGTTCGGCACGGCGGTGGTCGCGTTGACGTTGATTCTGACGCCCATGCTTGCGGATTCCTCGAAGAAAAGCGTCTTTGCGAGCGCACCGGTCGATTTCGATACGATCACGACCGGATCGATTCCGAAGAACGAAAGCGGCAAGCACTATACCATTCGTCGTAGCGTCCTTCAGGACACGCCCGGCTCAGTCTGCGTCGTCCAAGGCTACGGCGTCGGCGCCGGTTGCTGAAGCCGGACGCTTGGAATGACGGCCATCGCTCGGTGGCTGCGGAATTGATCGTTGCAGGCGGTTCACGCAGAAGGTGGGGGTAATGCGTCTTTGGAAAGCATTTCTTGCAGATGACATCGGCGCAACGGCGGTCGAATACGGCCTGATCGCCGCCATCATTTGCACGGCGCTTGTCTCCGGTCTCGGCATCTTCACCGGCAGCCTGCAGAACGTCTTCAACGTGGTCAGCAACAATATCACCGTCAATTGAAGAAGCTGCGGACGATCACTGCTTGAGCTTGTGTTCGTGCACTTTCAGCGCGTCGGCAAGGCGTGCTTTGGCCGAGCCCGGCTGGAGCGGCTTCTGTTGGCTCTCGTGCGGAGCCCATCCGGAGACATAGATGATCGAGAATGTCGCGCGAATGCGTCCGTCGGGATCGGAATATCGTTCGGCGTAGATCTCTGCGGCGCGCAGGAAGAAGGCGCGCGTCAGCGGCATGCGGCTGCGGGCTGCAAGCGGATTGCTCATGCCCATCGCCCTGAGATCGCGCATCAGCGGGAAGAGCGAGTCATATCGGACCGTATAGTTCTCTGCGTCGATCACCGGCAGGGTGAAGCCGGCGCGCTGCATCAGACTGCCGATATCGCGCACATCGGCGAAGGGAACGACACGGGGGCTTGCGCCGCCCGTCGTCTCGACCTCGGCGGCCAAAAGCACTTCACGCAGTTCCTGCAGCGTGCCGGCGCCGGGAATGGCCGCCAGGAACAGGCCGTCCGGCTTGAGGGCGCGCCGAATCTGGATGAAAACGCCGGGCGTATCGTTGGTCAGATGCAGGCAGAGCGGTGCGAGGATGAGATTGGCCGATTGCGGCGGAAGCGGCACCTCCTCGAGCGGCGCCTCGATCAAGGTTTCGCCCGGGCCCGTATAGGCCCTTTCGCTCTCGACGCGGATCATCGCGCCGATCTTGCCCGTCGCCAGCGCCGCGCGGGCGGCTGCACCGGTCGTGCCATGCAATTCAACGGCGGTGTCGAAGCGCCGCTCGACGACATCAAGCCTCTCTGCCATTTCCTCGGCCGCGATGTCGAGCAGGAAAGCGGCTTTCAGGTCGTTGTTGACAAGCGCGCGATGGCGATGTGCGGCGATCAGGGCTCTGTCGAAGATCGTTTCCATGGGAATGTCCATAGTCCCGGCTCGCTGAAGCGGCAAGGCGATTTTCCTTTCGAAGAGAACAGGCTAGTCTCGACCTTATGAAACGGATCCAATCCGAATGGCCGACAGATTTGCTCCGGGCGCATCTCCTGCGACCGTTTTCGGCGCTCGCCGATTTTCTCTATCCGCCCGCCTGTTCCGTCTGCGGCATTTCGACCGGCGACCATCGCGGACTGTGTGCGAAATGCTGGTCCGGCATCCAATTCATCGAGCGGCCCTATTGCGAAGTGCTCGGCATTCCCTTCTCGCATGATCTCGGCGTCGGCATCCTCAGCGCCGAGGCGATCGCCAATCCGCCGCCTTTCGACCGGTTGCGGTCAGCGGCGACGCACGATCATGCCATCCGAGATCTCGTTCACGGTTTGAAATATCGCGATCGTACCGATCTGGCGCCGATGATGGCCGGCTGGATGCTGCGCGCCTCCGACGGCGCGGTGGAAAGCTGCGATGCGCTGATCCCGGTGCCGTTGCACCGCACCCGCATGCTGGCTCGTAAGTTCAACCAGGCTGCCGAACTTGCCCGCCATATGGCGAGCCTATCGGGCAAGCCGCTGCTTGCCGCAACGCTCATCCGCGTCAAGCGCACCAGTCAGCAGGTCGGCCTCGGCGCCAAGGCGCGCGAGGACAATGTCAGAGGCGCTTTCGCGATTGCCAAAGGCTGCGAGAACGACGTTTTCGGCAAGCGTATTGTGCTTGTCGACGACGTCTATACGACCGGGGCGACGGTCGCCGCCGCCAGCCGGACGCTGCGCAAGGCGGGTGCGGCCGAGATAACGGTTTTGGCCTTTGCAAGGGCTCTCTCCGAGCCTATATGACAGAAAATACCCGGCATTCGTCTGGAGATATCATGGTACCCGTCACGATCTATACACGGCAGTTCTGCGGCTATTGCAGCCGCGCCAAATCCCTTCTCGAACAGAAGGGTGTCGACTACGTCGAGCACGACGCGACTTATTCGCCGGATCTTCGCCAGGAGATGATCGGCAAGGCGAACGGGCGCACGACATTTCCGCAGATCTTCATCGGCACCAAACATGTCGGCGGCTGCGACGACCTCTTCGCGCTCGACCGGGCCGGCAAGCTCGATCCGATGCTGGCGGCCTGAGGACGAACCGATGAGCTTCAAGGCCGCCGCCGTCCAGATGTGCTCCGGGGTCGATCCGGAAAAGAACGCCGCAGCGATGGCGCGGCTGGTGCGCGAGGCTGCCGCTCAAGGCGCGACCTATGTGCAGACGCCCGAAATGACCGGAATGTTGCAGCGTGATCGGGCGGCGGCACGCGCCGTGCTTGCCGACGAGACGCGCGATATCATCGTCAAGACCGGTTCGGCGCTTGCAGCGGAACTTGGCATCTACATGCATGTCGGATCGACGCCGATCGCGCTTGCCGACGGCAAGATTGCAAACCGCGGGTTCTTGTTCGGTCCCGATGGGCGGATTCTCAATCGTTATGACAAGATCCACATGTTCGACGTCGATCTCGACAATGGCGAAAGCTGGCGCGAAAGTGCGGCCTATACGGCCGGCTCGGAAGCGCGCGTCCTGTCGCTGCCCTTCGCAGAAATGGGCTTCGCCATTTGCTATGACGTTCGATTTCCGGCGCTCTTCCGTGCGCAGGCGATCGCCGGTGCCGAGGTAATGACGGTTCCCGCAGCGTTCACCAGGCAGACCGGTGAGGCGCATTGGGAAATCCTGCTGAGGGCACGCGCGATCGAGAACGGCGTCTTTGTCATCGCTGCTGCGCAAGCCGGCCGCCACGAGGACGGACGCGAGACTTTTGGCAATTCGATGATTATCGATCCTTGGGGAACGGTATTGGTGTCCGCCGGCGCGACCGGCGAGGCGATCATCCTCGCCGAGATCGATCCCTGCGCGGTCAAGGCCGCCCGTGACAAGATCCCGAACCTGAGGAATGGCCGGGAATTCTCGGTCGAGAAGATCGCGGGGGCAGTCGCAGGAGGCGTCGCCGCTTGATCCGCTATTCCCTTACCTGTGACAGTGCCCATGAGTTCGAAGGCTGGTTTTCGGAAAGCGCCGATTTCGACCGCCAAGTCGCCAGCGGCTTCCTGACCTGCCCGGTCTGCCATTCCGCCGCCGTCTCCAAGCTCCTGATGGCGCCTTCGGTGTCGACCGCGCGCAAGAAGGACGAGCGGCAGACGCTGGCGATGGACGCCATGCGCCGCGAGGCCCTGGAAAAGCTGAAAGAGGCGGTCGCGGCCGTCAAGGCCAATTCCGAGGATGTCGGTGCGAAGTTCCCTGAGGAAGCCCGCAAGATCCACTATGGCGAGGCGGATGCCCGCGGCATCATCGGCCAGGCGACGGTCGACGAGGCCCAGGCGCTCGTCGAAGAGGGCATTGAGATCGCCGCCATTCCAGTGCTGCCGGAGGACGTAAACTAAGATGCAGTCAGTGCACCCTTCTTGGCGCGAGCATCCGCCGAAGTGTAGCCGGCTTATTGATTATGCCGGCCGCTTCGCCAGCAACATATAGTTCACATCCATATCTCGGGACAGATTCCACTGGTTCGACAGCGGGTTGAAGAAGACGCCGGTGCGGTCGGTGATCTCGAGACCGCTTGCCGCGAGCGGCTTTTCCAATTCTTCGGGGCGCACCAGCTTTTCATATTGATGCGTCCCGCGCGGCAGCCAGCGCAAGATGTTCTCGGCGGCGAAGATGGCAAGGGCCGCCGCCTTCATTGTGCGGTTGATAGTGGCGACGAAGATCAGGCCGCCGGGGCGGACCATTTTCGCGCAGGTCGTCATGAAGAGTTCGACGTCGGCGACGTGTTCGACCACTTCCATGTTCAAGACGATATCGAAGGTCTCGCCGGCATCTGCAAGCTCCTCGGCAGTGACGGCGCGATAGTCCACCGGGACGCCGGACGCCTTGGCGTGGGTCGAAGCAATGCCGATATTCTTCTCGGAAGGATCGGCGCCGACGACGGAGGCGCCCATGCGCGCGACTGGCTCAGACAGGAGGCCGCCGCCGCAGCCGATATCGAGCACGCGCAGACCTTCGAGCGGCCGGGCGTTTTTCGGATCACGGCCGAAATTCTCGCAGGCCTTGTCTCTTATATAGGCGAGGCGAACGGGATTGAACTTGTGCAGTGGCTTGAACTTGCCGGTCGGGCTCCACCATTCCGCCGCCATCGCCGAGAAGCGGTCCACTTCGCCCTGGTCGATCGTGCTTCTGGCGGTTTCCGTCATGGTGTTCTCCATCGTTCATGTCATGTGAAGTCGGACGATCGGGGGCATAAGTCAAGGGGCGGCGCATAAGGGAGGGGCGAGCGTGCAAATGGCCGGCAATTGCTTTTATCGTGTACGCTTGCCTCCCCCCGCCAAACTCGCTAAGAGACGCCGCAACTTGGGGCCTTCAGGGGCCTGGGCTTTAGAGCGGTTCCAGAAATGGAAGCCCGGCTCTTTCGCCAAGCGGTTCGCCCCAGAGCTTTCGTGATGCCGGGTCGGGTTTCCGCTGTCCGGCGCCAGTCGTGGTAGAGGCATATGGCACGCATCGTAATGAAATTCGGCGGCACGTCCGTCGCTGACCTGGACCGCATCAAGAACGTTGCCCGCCACGTGAAACGCGAAGTCGATGCCGGCCACGAGGTCGCGGTGGTGGTCTCGGCCATGTCCGGCAAGACCAATGAGTTGGTCGGCTGGGTGCAGGGTACGCCGAAGGTGATCGGCGCCAATTCGCCATTTTACGATGCGCGGGAATATGATGCCGTCGTCGCCTCCGGCGAGCAGGTGACCTCGGGGCTGTTGGCGATTGCATTGCAGGCCATGGATATCAATGCGCGGTCCTGGCAGGGATGGCAGATTCCGATCCGCACGGACAATGCGCATGGCGCTGCCCGGATTCTGGAAATCGACGGCTCCGACATCATCAAACGCATGGGCGAGGGACAGGTCGCCGTCATCGCCGGCTTCCAGGGGCTGGGACCCGACAACCGCATCGCCACTCTGGGACGCGGCGGATCGGACACGTCGGCCGTCGCCATTGCCGCGGCTGTCAAAGCGGATCGCTGCGATATCTATACCGATGTGGACGGGGTCTATACGACCGATCCGCGTATCGTGCCGCAGGCGCGCAGGCTGAAGAAGATCGCCTTCGAGGAAATGCTCGAAATGGCCTCGCTCGGCGCCAAGGTGCTGCAGGTGCGCTCGGTCGAGCTTGCCATGGTGCACAAGGTGCGTACCTTTGTGCGATCGTCTTTCGAAGATCCCGATGCTCCGGGCATGGGCGATCTGTTGAACCCGCCCGGAACGCTGATTTGTGACGAGGATGAAATCGTGGAACAGGAAGTAGTCACCGGCATCGCCTATGCCAAGGATGAGGCTCAGATCTCGCTTCGCCGTCTTGCTGACCGGCCGGGCGTCTCCGCCGCGATCTTCGGGCCGCTTGCCGAATCCCATATCAATGTCGACATGATCGTCCAGAATATCTCCGAGGACGGATCGAAGACCGACATGACCTTCACCGTGCCGTCAGGCGACGTCGAGAAGGCGATCAAGGTGCTCGGCGACCATAAGGAGAAGATCGGTTACGATGTCGTGCAGAACGAATCGGGGCTGGTGAAAGTCTCGGTCATCGGAATCGGCATGCGCAGCCATGCGGGTGTTGCTGCCACCGCGTTTCGTGCACTTGCCGAAAAAGGCATCAACATCAAGGCGATCACCACCTCCGAGATCAAGATTTCCATCCTGATCGACGGTCCCTATGCAGAACTCGCTGTCAGAACTTTGCATTCCTGCTACGGTCTGGATAAGAATTGATTCCCAGTGGGCGGCCTGCCCCTTCAGGTTGAGTAGACGAGGGCCGGCCTGCCGGGACTGAGTGCGTTGTTTCGGGAGCTTGAGACGCCATGAGAGACCTTTCCGGCGGTCCGCGCGTGCTGCTCAGGCGGCTGCGCGAGTTGATGGCAGAGCCGCTGGAGCCGCAGGATCGTCTTGACCGGATCGTCCGCCAGATTGCCAGCAACATGGTGGCGGAAGTCTGCTCCGTCTACGTGCTGCGCGCCGACGGCGTGCTCGAACTCTACGCGACCGAAGGCCTCAACCGAGAGGCGGTGCACCTGGCGCAGCTGAAGATGGGACAGGGCCTGGTCGGCACGATTGCGGCCTCGGCGCAGCCGCTGAACCTTTCCGACGCGCAGTCGCATCCGGCCTTCCGTTACCTGCCGGAGACGGGCGAAGAAATCTACCATTCCTTCCTCGGTGTGCCGATCCTCAGGACCGGGCGCTCGCTTGGCGTTCTCGTCGTGCAGAACAAGGCGAGCCGCAACTATCGCGACGAGGAAGTGGAAGCGCTCGAAACGACGGCGATGGTGCTTGCCGAGATGATCGCCACCGGCGAGCTCAAGAAGATCACCAAGCCCGGCCTCGAACTCGATCTGACACGCTCGGTGACGATCGACGGCGACACCTATAATGACGGCATCGGCCTCGGCTATGTCGTCTTGCACGAGCCGCGCATCGTCGTCACCAACCTGCTGAACGAGGATACGGAGAAGGAGATCCGGCGGCTGGCGGAGGCCATGGGGTCGCTGAGGATCTCGATTGACGACATGCTGTCGCGCCGTGACGTGTCGATGGAGGGCGAGCATCGCGAGGTGCTCGAAACCTATCGGATGTTCGCGCATGACCAGGGCTGGGTGCGCAAGCTCGAGGAGGCGATCCGCAACGGCCTGACGGCCGAAGCGGCGGTCGAAAAGGTGCAGAGCGACACCAAGGCGCGGATGATGCGGTTGACCGACCCTTATCTGCGCGAACGCATGCATGATTTCGAGGATCTGGCGAACCGATTGCTCAGGCAGTTGACGGGTTATACCGGGCGCACGACCGCCGAAGGTTTTCCCAATGACGCGATTATCCTGGCGCGGGCCATGGGGGCGGCCGAGCTGCTCGATTATCCCCGCGCCAATGTGCGCGGACTGGTGCTGGAAGAAGGGGCGGTGACAAGCCATGTGGTGATCGTCGCCCGCGCCATGGGCATTCCCGTCATCGGCCAGGCGGCGGGCGTTGTGGCGCTCGCCGAGAATGGCGATGCCGTGATCATCGACGCCGACGAAGGGCATGTGCATCTTCGCCCGATGGCCGATCACCGGCGCTCCTACGAAGAAAAGGTGCGCTTCCGCGCGAGGCGGCAGGAGCAGTTCCGGGCGCTGCGTGCCATCGAGCCGGTCACCAAGGACGGCCAGCGGATTTCGCTGATGATGAATGCCGGCCTGCTGGTCGACCTGCCGCAGCTTTCGGAATCGGGTGCGGAGGGTATCGGTCTCTTCCGCACCGAGCTGCAGTTCATGATCGCTTCGACCATGCCGAAGGCGGAAGAGCAGGAGCAGTTCTACCGTAATGTGATCAAACAGGCGGCAGGCCGCGTGGTCACCTTCCGCACGCTCGATATCGGCGGCGACAAGGTGGTGCCTTATTTCCGAGGCCATGAGGAAGAAAATCCCGCGCTCGGCTGGCGCGCGATCCGGCTGTCGCTCGACCGGCCGGGATTGTTGCGCACCCAGCTGCGCGCCCTGCTGAAGGCATCGGCCGGCACCGAGCTGAAGCTGATGGTGCCGATGGTGACCGAGGTTTCCGAGTTGAAGACGGTGCGCGAGCTCCTGCAGAAGGAAGTGCAGCATCTATCGCGCTTCGGGCATGGGCTGCCGCGCAAGCTGCAATTCGGAGCGATGCTGGAGGTACCCGCGCTGCTCTGGCAGCTTGACGAACTGATGGAGGCGGTCGATTTCGTCTCGGTCGGTTCCAACGACCTCTTCCAGTTTTCTATGGCGGTCGATCGCGGCAATGCGCGGGTGTCGGATCGCTTCGACCCACTCGGCAAGCCTTTCCTGCGGATCCTCCGGGATATCGTGCGTGGGGCGGATCGGAACAAGACGCCCGTGACGCTTTGCGGGGAGCTTGCCGGCAAGCCACTTTCGGCAATGGCGCTGCTTGGCGTCGGCTTTCGCTCGATCTCGATGTCGCCGGCCTCGATTGGTCCGGTAAAGGCAATGCTGCTCGGGCTTGATGTCGGGGCATTGGCGAAGGTGATGGACGAAGTGCTGGACGATCATCGTAGCACGGTGCCGATGCGCGAGGTGCTTGCCCGCTTCGCCGAGAGCCACAATATTCCCCTTTAGAGAAATATAAGAAGAATCGGAGTGCAGGGTGGCGAAGCTTCCCGTTGAAAAGATGCGCGAGCTGGAACGCCGTTTCGGCGAGATCGAAGCGCGCATGTCGGCCGGTCCAGCCGCCGATGTTTATGTGAAGCTTGCATCCGAATATTCCGAGCTGCAGCCTGTCGTGACGAAGATCCGCGCCTATGAAAAGGCTGTCGCCGAGCTTGCCGATCTCGAAACGCTGCTCGAGGACAAATCGGTCGATCGTGAGATGCGAGACCTCGCCGAACTCGAACTGCCCGAGGTGAAGGAGCGGATCGAGGCGCTGGAGCAGGAGATGCAAATTCTGCTTCTGCCGAAAGATGCGGCCGACGAGAAAAGCGCAATCCTCGAAATCCGCGCCGGCACCGGCGGCTCGGAAGCAGCACTTTTCGCCGGTGATCTCTTTCGCATGTACGAGCGTTTCGCCTCCGAGAAGGGCTGGAAAGTCGAAGTGCTCTCGGCAAGCGAGGGCGAAGCCGGCGGCTATAAGGAAATCATTGCGACGATCACCGGAAGGGGCGTCTTCGCTAAGCTGAAATTCGAATCTGGCGTGCACCGCGTGCAGCGCGTGCCGGAGACTGAGGCGGGCGGGCGCATTCACACGTCGGCCGCAACGGTGGCGGTGCTGCCGGAGGCCGAGGAGATCGACATCGAGATTCGGCCGGAGGACATCCGCATCGACACCATGCGCTCTTCGGGAGCCGGCGGCCAGCACGTCAATACCACGGACTCGGCAGTGCGCATCACCCACCTGCCGACCGGCATCGTCGTCACCAGCTCGGAAAAATCGCAGCATCAGAACCGCGCCAAGGCGATGCAGGTGCTGCGCTCCAGGCTTTACGACGCCGAGCGGCAGCGCGCCGACAGCGAGCGCTCGGCCGATCGCAAGAGCCAGGTCGGTTCCGGTGATCGTTCCGAACGCATTCGTACCTACAATTTCCCTCAGGGGCGCGTCACGGACCATCGCATCAATCTGACGCTTTACAAGCTCGACCGGATGATGGAAGGAGAGATCGAGGAGGTCGTCGATGCGCTGATGGCCGACTACCAGGCAAGCCAGCTGGCGCAGCTCGGCGAACAGCAGTGAGCGCTACGGTCGCCGATACGCTTGCCGAAGCGCGCCGTCGTTTCACAGAGGCGGGCATTGTCGATCCGGCGACCGATGCGCGGCTGCTTGTCGCAGGTCTTTTGAAACTGTCGTCGACGGAGCTGTTGACGCGGTCGGCCGAGAGGCTTTCACCTGAGCAGATTGATGTGATTTTCAAGGCGGTGGAACGCCGGCTCGGCCATGAGCCGGTGCATCGTATTCTGGGCGAGCGGGAATTTTATGGCCTGCCGCTTGGCTTGTCGGCGGAAACTCTGGAGCCGCGTCCGGATACGGAAATCCTGGTCGATACGGTGCTTCCTTATCTGAAGGACCTTGCAATGGCGCAACGCCATCTCCATATTCTTGATATCGGAACCGGGACTGGGGCGATATGTCTTGCGCTTTTGAGCGAATGTCCCGAGGCGTCAGGTATCGGCAGCGACATATCGTCGGATGCACTTCGGACGGCAAAGTCAAACGCAGAAAGAAACGGGTTGCAGGATCGCTTTCAGGCCGTGCAGTCGAGATGGTTCGAGAACATCCAGGGCTCGTTTCACGCGATTGTCTCAAATCCGCCCTATATTGCCTCCAATGTCATTCACGATCTCGCTCCTGAAGTGACGAAATTTGATCCGGTTGCAGCGCTGGATGGCGGCCCGGATGGGCTTGACGCTTACAAAGCCATAGCCAAGGATGCGGCAAGGTTCATGAGGCCCGAAGGGGTCGTGGGACTGGAAATCGGCTACGATCAGCGAAACGATGTGACGGCGATCTTCGAAGCGGAAGGCTTCAGGTGCCTCAAATCCGTGAAAGATTATGGTCAGAACGACAGGGCGCTCGTTTTCGCGCTCGCGTAAAAGGCGATAATTGCGGCATTGGGCGGGACATTATTGCTATTGCGAAGAAAAGGCTTGGATTTCCCAGGGAAGCAATATAGGTTGCGGACACGTGTTGGGCAGATAGGAATGAACGAGATTCGTTCGGTACTTGGTTTGCCTCGGGGGTCCGCTCTTTTAAACGAGAGTTTCAACGGTTGAACACGACCCAACGCGTGAATCAGTCAAACTGACTTGAGAACCAAGCGGCAGGTCGGCGCAAAGGCGCAGTATGCTCGCGGCACAAAGGTCCTGACCCGGTTTTCCGGTCATGGCGGTTGGTGCCATGTATCCATCACAAACAGAGAATTCAGGTGAACGATCTATGAGGCCAGGACAGCAAAACAAGCGCGGTCGAGGGCGTGGTAACAACAATAACAATGGCGGCGGCGGAAATAACAATAACAACAATTTCAACCGCAAGGGCGGCAACCCGCTGACCCGGACCTATGACAGCTCCGGCCCCGATGTGAAGATTCGCGGTACTGCACAGCATATCGCCGAGAAATATGCGCAGCTTGCCCGTGATGCCCAGAGCTCCGGCGACCGTGTGATAGCCGAGAATTATCTTCAGCACGCCGAACATTACAATCGGATCATCGCCAGCGCTCAGGCGCAGATGCAGGAGCGGTTCCAGCGCGACGATCGCAGTGACTACAATGACCGCGACGCGACGGATCGCGACAGCGACGACATCGATGTCAGCGACAATGACGGCGACGATGTCGTCGTCGTCCAGCCGCCGCAGAGCAGACAGCATCAGCCGCAGGCGCAGACAAAGCCGGCGCCGGCACCAGCTGCGGCGCCTGCCCCGGCACCCCAGCCCGAAATCATCGACGGAACCGGCCCACAGCCGGAGATCGAAGGCATTCCCGCCGAGGTCGCCATGGACGAGGAAGGCTCTGCCGGCCAGTCACGCGAACGCCAGCCCCGTCGTCGTAGCCCCGGCAATCGTCCCCGTCGCCCGCGTCGCGGCGCAGACGGCGATGCAGCCCCCGAAGGCGAGGGTGCTTCCGCCGAGGCACCGGTTCTGGCGGACGCCGCATCGGAATAAGGGATCTGGCCGTTCCTTTCGGGGAGAGCCGGGTACTTATGCCATCTGTTCGAATTTCCTTGAAAATCCCCGGACTTCGTACCGGGGATTTTCGTCTTATGGGCTCTTTAAACTCCCGGAACAGCGTACCATATTCTCTTCGACTGCTTCGCCCAAATCCCAGACGGGCCAAGCGCGACCTGCCTTTTAAGGGGGTCGATCTCAATCATCGGTCTGCGCCTCGTAAGGGCAGGGCGATCAATGGAGGTAGAATATGAATATCGAGAAATATTCCGAGCGGGTGCGCGGTTTCATCCAGTCGGCCCAGACCTATGCGCTGGCGCAGGGGCATCAGCAATTTTCACCCGAACACGTGCTCAAAGTTCTGCTCGACGACGATGAGGGCATGGCGGCGTCGCTGATCGAGCGTGCTGGCGGCGATGTCAAGGCTGCTCGCCTCGCCAATGACGCGGCTCTTGCCAAGTTGCCGAAGATATCAGGCGGCAACGGCAACATCTACTTAGCGCAGCCGCTCGCCAAGGTGCTTTCGACCGCGGAAGAGGCGGCCAAGAAAGCCGGTGACAGTTTCGTCACGGTCGAACGTCTGCTGCAGGCGCTGGCGATCGAATCCTCGGCTTCGACCTATTCGACGCTGAAGAATGCAGGGGTGACGGCCCAAGGCCTCAACCAAGTCATCAACGATATCCGCAAGGGCCGGACGGCGGACTCGGCCAGTGCCGAGCAGGGCTTCGATTCGCTCAAGAAGTTCGCGCGCGACCTCACTGGCGAAGCCCGCGAGGGCAAGCTCGATCCGGTGATCGGCCGTGACGATGAGATCCGCCGCACCATCCAGGTCCTGTCGCGCCGCACCAAGAACAATCCGGTGCTGATCGGCGAGCCGGGCGTCGGAAAGACCGCGATCGTCGAAGGTCTGGCTCTGCGCATCGTCAACGGTGACGTGCCGGAATCGCTCAAGGACAAGAAGCTGATGGCGCTCGACATGGGCGCGCTGATTGCCGGCGCGAAATACCGCGGCGAATTCGAAGAGCGGCTGAAGGCCGTGCTCAATGAAGTGCAGGCGGAAAACGGCGAGATCATCCTGTTCATCGACGAAATGCACACGCTGGTCGGTGCCGGCAAAGCGGACGGGGCGATGGATGCCTCGAACCTTCTGAAGCCCGCCCTTGCCCGCGGCGAGCTGCATTGCGTCGGCGCGACAACGCTCGACGAGTATCGCAAACATGTCGAGAAGGATCCGGCGCTTGCGCGCCGCTTCCAGCCCGTCGTCGTCGACGAACCGACGGTCGAAGACACGATCTCGATTCTGCGCGGACTCAAGGAGAAATACGAGCAACATCACAAGGTGCGCATCGCCGATGCGGCGCTGGTCGCCGCCGCGACGCTGTCCCACCGCTATATCACGGATCGCTTTTTGCCCGACAAGGCGATCGATCTGATGGATGAGGCAGCGGCGCGACTGCGCATGCAGGTGGATTCTAAGCCGGAAGAACTCGATGAACTCGACCGCCGGATCATTCAGATGAAGATCGAGCGCGAGGCGCTGAAGAAGGAAACCGACGTTGCTTCCGCCGACCGGCTGAAGCGGCTTGAGACCGAACTCACCGCGCTTGAAGAGGAGGCCGATGCGCTTACGGCCCGCTGGCAGGCGGAAAAGCAGAAGCTCGGCCTTGCCGCCGATCTCAAGAAGCAGCTCGACGATGCCCGCAACGAACTGGCGATCGCCCAGCGCAAGGGCGAGTTCCAGCGCGCCGGCGAACTGACCTACGGCGTCATTCCGGATCTCGAAAAGCAACTGGTCGAAGCCGAGAAGCAGGACGGCGAGCGCGGCGCGATGGTGCAGGAGGTCGTCAGCCCCGACAATATCGCCCATGTCGTTTCCCGCTGGACCGGCATCCCGGTCGACAAGATGCTGGAAGGCGAACGTGACAAGCTGCTTCGGATGGAAGACGAGCTGGCAAAATCGGTGATCGGCCAGGGCGATGCGGTTCAGGCCGTGTCGCGCGCCGTCCGCCGCGCCCGCGCCGGCCTGCAAGATCCGAACCGGCCTATCGGCTCGTTCATCTTCCTCGGCCCGACCGGCGTCGGCAAGACGGAGCTCACCAAGGCGCTCGCCCGCTTCCTCTTCGATGACGAAACGGCGATGGTGCGCATGGACATGTCGGAATACATGGAGAAACACTCCGTCGCCCGACTGATCGGTGCACCTCCCGGCTACGTCGGCTATGACGAAGGCGGAGCGCTGACGGAAGCCGTACGCCGACGGCCGTATCAGGTCGTGCTGTTCGACGAGATCGAGAAGGCACATCCCGACGTCTTCAACATCCTGCTGCAGGTGCTTGACGACGGACGGCTGACAGACGGCCAGGGCCGGACAGTCGATTTCCGCAATACGATGATCATCATGACCTCGAACCTCGGAGCCGAATATCTGACGCAGCTCCGGGACGGCGACGATAGCGATACGGTTCGCGAGCAGGTGATGGATGTCGTGCGTGGGCATTTCCGGCCGGAATTCCTGAACCGCATCGATGAGATCATTCTCTTCCACCGCCTGAAACGCGAGGAGATGGGTGCGATCGTCGACATTCAGCTGAAGCGGCTGGTGGCATTGCTGTCCGAACGCAAGATCGTCATCGACCTTGATGAGGACGCTCGTCACTGGCTGGCGAACAAGGGTTACGATCCGATTTACGGCGCAAGGCCGCTGAAGCGGGTTATCCAGAAGTTCGTGCAGGACCCGTTGGCCGAGCAGATCCTGTCGGGCCAGGTGCCGGACGGATCGACTGTCAAGGTGACGAACGGCTCGGACCGGCTGCAGTTCAGCACGCGGCAGACGGTCAGCGCTGCGGCTTAATTTAGTTTGCTTCGGAATGAGAAATGGCGGCTTCGGCCGCCATTTCGTTTAGAGATTACTTGCTCGCCACCTGATCCGGCGTCGGGTTGTTCAGCAGCGTATCGATACGCTTTCGCTCGTCTTCGAATTTCGCCAGCGCCTCGCCCTGCAGCGACTTCCCGCCCGGAAGGCGGATGCGCAACGGATCGACCTTGGTGCCGTTGACGATCAGCTCGTAATGCAGGTGCGGGCCGGTTGATTCACCCGTGGTGCCGACCCAGCCGATCACCTGGCCCTGACGTATTTTCGCGCCGGGAACGACGCCTTTGGCGATGGCGCTCTGGTGATTGTAGGAGGATTCGTAGCCATTGGCATGGCGGATGATCGTCTGATTGCCGTATCCGCCGGAATCCCAACCGGCTTTTTCGACTGTGCCATTGCCGGCGGCGATGATCGCGGTGCCACGTGGCGCGGCCCAATCGACGCCTGTATGCATTCGGGCGAAACCGAGGATCGGGTGGCGGCGCATGCCGAAGCCCGATTTGAAAATGCCGTTCGGAACCGGGTTGCGCAACAGGAACTGGCGAATGCTCTTGCCGTTCTCGTCGAAGTAATCGACCGTCCCGTCATCGGGATCCTGGAAGCGATAGATGCGCGTTTGCGTATCGCCAAAACGAGCATTGACGTAGAGCAGTTCGGAATCCTCGGTCGCCTGGCCGCTGCTGTCGGCGACGGAGAAGAAAGCCTCCAGCTTATCGGTCGGTCTCAGCTGCGCCTGGAAATCGACGTTGCTTGCGAGCAACTTGATGATCAGCGCGGTCATATCCTTGGTCATGCCGTAGGAAAGGGCGGCACGATAGATTCCGTCATAGACGCGCGGCAGGTTCTGTCCAGGCGGCGGAGCGAATGTATTGTCATCGAAGGCCGTGGCGATCGCATCCAGCATCGGCGGCTCGCTGCCCGGCACATACTTGCCCTTGTCGTCCAGGGCCACGGTGACCAGATGGCGGGTGCCGCGGTAGACGCTGGCGCGGATGATCTTTGCCTGTTCGCCCTTCTGGATAATGCCGATGCGCAGCACGTCGCCCTTTTCGAGATCGCTGGCGCCGAGTTGCTGCGAGATATAATTGGCAATGCCATCGGCATATTGCTGTGGATAGCCTGAATCCGTAAGCGCCTTGGCGATCGATGTATCCGCGCGAACCGGAAGGATGTCGTCGGCGAATTCTTCGGTCTGCGGCGTGATCGATTCCGGCGCAGAGACCGTCATGTTCTGCTCGAGCACGCGGGCGGACAGGCCCGCGGTCAAATCGACATCGGTTTCCTCGTTGGAGAAACGACGCGGATCGACGTAATAGAGGGCCGCAAGCTGCGTATTGCCGTCGGTGAGCACGGAGCCGTTGGAGCGGACGTTTTCCTCGACCTCCTCAAGCGACAGGCCGGAGGCCATTTTCATACTGGTCTTAGCGGTCGGGAAGGGAACGGTTTTCAGACTGACTTCGGATTCAACGTCGGAGCCATAGAGTGCGCCGGTGCGGCTCTGCGGGGCGGGCTGCGGTTCATCGGCGGAAAATATCGCCAGGGGATCGAAATCGGGGTAGTCCTCGGTCGCAACATGGTTGGCGGCCAGCGTCATCTTCACATGCGCGAAGGGCTGGCGGCGCACGACCTCCTTCTCGCCGTCGTGGACAACGGTCGATACTTCCATGATCGCCCGGTCCGAAGGTTTTGCGGCGATGGCGGGCGCGATCAGCCGACCGCCACGGACGACGCTCGTGTCCACATGCCCCTCTGCGACGGCACTCGCATAGGCCTCGGCAGGAATCGCAAGCTGCTGGCGGCCATCAAGCGCGGCAAAAAGGGCGACGCCCATCAGGACAGAGGAGGTGATGCCGGTGAGGAACGTGCCCGAGAGCCAGCGCAGGGACACTTCTCGCTTGTCAGGCGCACGCCTGCCGTCAGCCAGAAGCGGAGGCTCGTTGCCCAACGAGCGGATCATCATTTTCTCCGTCATCATGGCAGTCGGATCCGCGTCCTTACATTTGACGTCGCTGGAAGCATGTCTCGGCCATCCTGGCTGGGGCGAAAGATGTGCATATTTTGGGCACCGAAGTCAAATCGTGCACTGGAAAGGCAGCCTATCTGCATTTTGCCTGTGTGAATCATGTGTCCGTAAAGACCAGTAGATTGTGATCATGTCGGGGCGCGAGAGACGAAACGGCGCTCTTTCCACGAAAAGTCGACGAATGTTCACTTCTCCGGCTCGGTGGAGACAGCTCAGAATCCGCGAAATGATCGCACTGACAGGCTCCAAAGAAACTTCTTCTGAAAAAACAATGACTTGAAAGAAAAATGATTTTTTTCGAAAAGGGCTGTTGACTTAGAAAAGGGGGTGGGATTATAAGCCCACTCACTGAACGAGGGCGGCGGCGCTGCTGGCGACGAAGTCTCTCGTTCTAAAGAAACTCAAGCGGAT
>NZ_NWSZ01000041.1:0-17201 GCF_002531885.1 Rhizobium sp. L9
AGGGTCAATCCCGATGTCACAGCTTGCAACCAACTCAAAGAGAAGGAAAATGCAATGACCAAGATTTCCGAAAGATCCTTTGAAACGATCGAAAGCCCGGGGTCATCGCCGCTCAAGGTGCCAGATCAGTTCGGCGCATCTGTTGAAAAGGGGAACAAGAAGGTGACAGAGGCTTTTTTGAAATTTGCGTCCGGCGCTGAAGCGACACAGAAAATGCTGCCTCCGATCCTCGAAACGACAAGTCTATTCGGCAACGAATTGTGGTGGAAGACGATCGCTGCACTGCAAGCCGACGCCGAGGCCGGCTTCTCACATTTGCAAGCTTTGCTGGGCGCGAATTCGCCGTCGCAGATCCTCGAACAGCAGTCGACCTTTTTTCGCAAGCGGGTTGAGACAAGTTTGCAGCACGCCAAGGAAGTCCGGGTGCTCTCAAGCAGGGCGGTGGAGGAAATCTCAAAGCCGGTCAAGGATGCTTTTGACAAGGTGCTGACGGACCTCAAGGCGACGTAAAAGCGGACTCGCACTTAAATCGCCTGGACTGATCGGGGGCGGCCTACCTTATTCATGGACGGAAAAGATGGTGACGGGGACCATCAGGTCGGGAGAGAGCTGGAAAGTGTGTCCTGCGATCTCGGTAGCTCCAGCTAACAAGCTCCTGAAAACGGATCGCGGGCGGCCGGCGTGACATATTGGACGGTTTGAACTGGCGAAGAACCCACCAGCTTGGTATCTAACCACGTAGGCGGCAGGCGGCAGGGAAGTGGTAATGGATTCACACAGGGACATAGCCGAGCGGGTCATCGCGCGTTGGAAGGCGCGAAGAATCCGGATCGATGAAGACCCGGGTTTCATGGAACCGGTCGCTCTTTGGACGGCAGGGTCGATTGCGTCCGGTGAAATGCGCCGCCGGTATTCGGCGCTCCAGCGCGAGCGGTCGCTGTCCAGGTCAAATCCACTTGATGTGTATCCCTGCGACGAGGGGGCGGAGGTCGATCATCGATCGATTGCGATTCCAAACGACGAACCAGATGAACGGGGAGGTCTCGGACTGCCGGCGCAAGGGTGACTCTTACAAAGGGCTCAGCACGCACCATTTCCTGGCGAGCGCGAACTTCACGAAACAGCGGGTCGACAAGCGCTGCGTCGCGTTGTGCATATTCTCGGGAAGAGTCCGAAAAATCCTTGCCACGAGCCGCAATGGCTGGCGGCTCAGCAAGGTAGAAGGTGAGGAGCGGCCGGCGGTACTGAGTCAACATCTTTATCAACTGTGGGCGTGTCGGCTCAGGGCATCTTCAAGCATGGCAAGGCGGTCGCTGCCCGCTATACAGGGTGCATCGCTAATGCCGAGCTTGTCGGCAGCATCTTCAACGCTGAGTCCCTCAGTCTCGTGCGCCCAGCGTCCGACAAGTTATTGTCTTCCATGGGAGTCCGGCTTGCGCAAATTGCCCCCGATGAAGGTTGGTCCGCCCGGGTCTTCCGCATGGAAAACGCGCGTTGCCTCAAAAACGCCGGTGCGCCATGCATAGGTCGTATCGTCGATCATCTGCGGCAAGACCTCCTGGTTTGTCCAACGACCGTACCATTTGGTGACGATGCGGGCGACTTTGGCGACGAGCGCGGTACTCATGCGAAGGTTCGAGTGTGCATCGAACATCTCCGGCGCCAAATAGCATCGAGACCTCGTTTGGGCGAAAGGTTATTCCTTTGCTGCAAAGCCTAGCTCAACGCGGCTGACATCTAAGATCGCCCGAAGGACGTCGATGCCGAATTTGAGGCTTTCCACCTCGACATCCAGCGAGATGCCCTCGGTGACTGTGCCTTTTGCGTTAGCGATTACCACCTCCTCCAGGTCTTCGAACCACTGAGGACTGTTCCCTTTGTGAAGCTTCGATAGTTCCGCAATCGCGACACTAAATGCCGATTGGACCGCGATTAGAGCGGCGCCGAGCTTTCGTTCGTCTACACCCGAGATGCAAACAATGGGGCTGTTTTTCTCATCCATGGGCTGTTCCTCTGCTGGCTCGCCACGAAACCCTATTTCAACTAATAGGCGACAGAGTCGTCGATCGCCGACGAATGCAAATAGGCCCGTAGGCTGGAGTCTCGGGTAGTTAGATCAACGAATACGCGATGCTGGGGGTGGACCATGTGGAAATGGTGGATGCGCTTGAGGCCTGTTGAAATCTGGGTCCAGCTTCCGAACGTTCCAACCGGCGGCAATGCCTCTAGGCCGTAAGCGTCGCACCTCCTGGTACGCGATAGCGGGTAATCCTTTGTACGAACTGGCTCGCATGCAAGGTCGCCCGAAGGACACAAGTGCCGAGCCTGGGCTTTCCGGCCATAGTCTTCAGTGAGACGTCTGTTGCTTCCACAACTCAACACATTCCGGCGAGCGGCATAAACCTGCAAACTCATTGTTTTTGATCCGCACGCGTCATACCTGGCCTGCACCCCACCGCCATGGCTTCGGCAAAAGGCCTTTTACTCAAAACGCAGGGATCTAGTTTGGCCCGTTTGTCAGGCAGCATCACAAAAAGATCTGCGGAAGGCTCGTCCCGCTTTGCGCGCTCAGGTGCGCCCGCAGTCGATCTGGCAGCGGATTGTTATTCAGGTACACTTTGCAATGAGGCGGAAGCTGCGACAGAATGTACGGCAGTGCAGTTCGCCCGTCGCCAAGTCCTCTCAGGTTGTTTCCACGAACGCTAAGCTCCTCCAGCCCCCTCGGCAGGTTAGGGGGCAGGTGGGTCAGTTCATTACTGTCGGTGCTGAGCCACTTTAGGGTGGCCGGGAGGTCCTCGGGTAGGCTAGTCAGTTCATTGTGAGGGACTTCGAGCCGCGTGAGCTTTGCAGGAAGGCGCTCGGGCAGGCGAATTATATTATTGAGTTCGGCGCGGAGATCCGTCAATTCGAGGGGGAGATTCTCCGGCAGGTGCGCGATTTCGTTGCGGGTGACATGAAGCTCCCTGAGCTCAGGCGGCAGGTTATCGGGCAAACTGGTCAGCCGGTTGTGGTTGACGTAGAGATACTTTAGTCCGGAAGGAAGCTCGTTCGGCAATCTGGTCAGCCGGTTGCCGTCGACGTAGAGCGTCTCGAGCATGTCCGGAAGAACCTCAGGCAGCGTGGTCAGCTGGTTGTCGCAGGCAGAGAGCTTTCGCAGACCGGGCGGGAGGTTGTTGGGCAGCCTGCCCAACCGGTTGTCATTGGCGTTGAGCCGCTGGAGGCCGGCCGGTAAGGTGGGGGGCAGTGCCGTTAGGGACAGCGATGTTAAGTTCAGGGGGGCACGAAAATTGCGGGTTTCCGTCCAGGCCTCGATCCGTGCCATTGCCTCGTGCCGGTCCTCGTCCTGCTCCTGCTGCCCGTCTTCCGCCCAGGCCAGTAAAATTTCTTTCAGTGCCGCTTCGCTGGACGAGGAGCCAGTCAAGCCTTCAACCCAGTTAAAGGTGTCTTCACCGCCTTGTTCGGAACTATTGCCAACACGCCCCTGCCTTCTGCCGTACATTGCGTCGTTCCTTAGGTCATTGCGTCACTGCTGATGTTACTTCCGTCGCGACCTTTCCTTCCAATACCAAATTCGTATCCCGTTATGCTTCGGGGGCATGGCCAGCGTCCTTCCTCGAGCTGGACAGCGCATGATTTTTATCGCGACGTTGAACAATCCCACCATTGACATGCTGCGCAAACTCGGCCTGACAGGCATGGCCAGCGCCTATCAGGAACTCGAAACGCAAATAGAAGCGAGACACCTTCGAGCATGGTGAAAGGCTTCGACTGCTGCTCGAGGCGGCCACGCTCCGCCAGAAGCGCTTCGAGGCGAGAGCCCGCCCTGCAAAGCAGCGCTGTAACGCCAAGATCGAGAACGCTGATTTTTGCGCCGCCCGCGCCCTGATCGCAATTTCGTGACGCCGAGTGATAAAGGTATTTCATCCCCATCGATGGGCTATACACTAGTTCCCGCTTGGTGGAGACCTAAACCAGACGCATGCTTTCGGCCGATTTCGCGTGGCAACTCCATCTAACTGAGGCGCAAGTTCCCGGAACAAACGCTCACGCGCGATAACCTTTCCTCATTTTCGGGCAATCTCGCAGTGTCACGTTGATTTGGTAGGTCAGCTTACGACGCCGACGCCGTTACGCTTTTTCTCTACGCCTGCAGGGCCCTGCCGACTTAAAGGCAACGACTTCCGGACAGCCGAGGCCGAGAACCAGTTCACCTTGACATCGTGTCACTCTGGCGTAACAGGCGGCAGCCCGAGTGTCGCAATAAGCTTCATTATCGACGGCGTGGGTGGACCCGGTGTCGGCGGCGGCATGGAGACGATAGACCCGAGCCGCGGAGGCGTTGCCATAACGCCAATCATCGTGCCGATAATGGCGATCCCATCGCCGCTGATTTCGATGGCCTGCGGGCCGGTTCTGCCCGATACTACAAGGCGGATCTTGTCGGGTGTTACCTCGACGCGGCTACCTAAGGCCGCTGCGGCAGGGGAGTCGGGCGCGGCGCCGCCCGAGGTCAGGAGGAAGTGTCTCTTGACGTCGATGCTGTAGATGTTCCCGACCTCGACGGTATGATTCTTCTGGGCCTTCAAATAGACCTCCTCACGGCCCTGCTTGTCCTCAAAGCGCAGTTCATTGTAGGCATTAGCGGCGCCGCCATCGGTATGCGTCCGGAAGGTCGACCGCGTTTTGTCAGTCGGCAGGGTTTCAGGCGGCAGATTTGAGCCATTGTATACGACGCCGGTCACCAGGGGCGTGTCGGGATTGCCGTGGATGAAATCAACCACGACCTCATGGCCGATCCGTGGGACGACCAGGTTGCCAAAACCCTTACCAGCGAAGTTCTGGGCCACCCGAATCCAGCAGGAGCTGTTCTCGTTCTTTCCGCCTTCTCGGTCCCAGAAGAACTGAACCTTCACACGGCCGTACTTATCCGTCGCGATCGACTCGCCCTCGGGGCCCACGACGACGGCCGTCTGCGGTCCGTGAATCAACCGCGCCGGTGTGCGGCGCCTCGGGCGGTACTGGGTGGTCGCGGGGATAATCTCCACGTTGCTGTGATAGAGGAACCGCTCGCCCTTCCCCCCCACGGTGTCCGCAGTGAGATCGTCCCCCACCTCACCGATGACAGTGAAGTCCTGTCCGATTGCCAGAAAGCGATCGGTGGGTTTCGGCCGGGAACCGATCTGGCCGTAGTAGAAGGGATTTGCGGCCTTGAATAATGACCCGGTCGTTATCTGGCGCGCAGTGCTTTCGATCCGCGCGCGATAAGCGTTGCAGGCGAGTTCCTCGGCACGGATGGTGGCGTAGAAATCGCCATCGCTTTTTTTTGTATACTGGCCTGGATACTCGAAGACCTCCCGCATTGCCGTGCAGCCGCTGCTTGCCGACGAGGTCTCGCCCGTTCTGACCGCCACGCTCTCCCGCGGTCGGGTGATGGCGCTTCCCGTGAGCTTGCATGGCGGAATGCCGCCTGTCCTCACGGGAGGAACACGCGCGACAGACGTCAGTTCTGCCATCGGCTTCTCATGGTCATAGTCCCTGAGAACGACCTTGTTCGGCTGTAGCGATACGACCTCGTCCCAATGCAGGATGACATCTTCTTGGTAAAGACTTCGGGCAGGCCTGAGATTGTGGTGGGTCTCTACGATCTCAGGCGTGCAGGCCATGTGACTCGCGGCGTTGTCGACCAGCACCAGGTCATGTTGGTCCTCAGCATGTTCAAAATAGTAGTAGATGCCGTCCTGCTCCATGAGGCGGCTGACGAAGGCCAGATCCGTTTCATCGTACTGGACGCAATATGGGCGCTGTGGGAACCGTCGGGCGGTCTGATTCTTGAAATTGCCTCTATGTTCTCGAAAAATCGTGGTGATGATCTCGATGCTCGTCTTGTTCTGAAAGACCCGACTGTTAGAGCGATGCTCGAGCAATGAAATCCACGGCCGCACCTGCGCCACGTAGTTGAGGTGCTCGGTATCGTCGAGGCCGAGATATTGGAAGCGCGTAACAACACCGTTGAAGAAGCGCGTTTGCGAGTCCTTGAGCTTAAGGCCGATTGTCAGGCTTTGACCGGGGATCGTAGCAAAGTTCTGAACTGGATCGCGGCTGGCGAGCTTCACCTCGTAGAGGAAAGGTTCCCCCAGTCGCTCGGTGCCACTGAGCCGTCGGAGAGAGATTTCATTCAACTCGGACGCGGCCGAAGTGACCGCAACAAAACGATTGTGCCTTAAGAGACTCTCGATTCTTGACTCGACCATGGTGGTGTGTGTTCCGCAGATTTGATGAGAAGGCGCGGTTGCGCCCGATGGCGTGAGTAGGATGCTGCCGAAGCCATCGGCGAAGATGCAGAAAAGCGTTTATTTCGTGCATCGAAATCGCCGACCGTTGCTCAGCCAAGATGTCTTGCTGGCCCGCATCGTCAGAGCCAAGCGGGGGAGGGCGGGGCGAAGAAAGCGTGTGGGTCTCTTGGAACTCACCCACGCTAAGTCCCACCCAAATCTCGCCATGCGGCCTTGTAACATCGATGAGTCGGCGGATTCCGGCGGTGCTAGCGACGACGTGTCTCCTGGAAGATTCAACCAGGCCCAGGGCGCAGCGCCCGAGCGGACAACCACGGTGGTCGAGTTTCGCCGCGATCGTCGGCTCGATCGGCCTCTCCGCTGCTGAAGCCTCAAGGGCGTCAAAATGGCGAGAACGTTCCAAAGAGGCGTCACGGCGAATTTTGCAAAGGGCCTTGGCGGTCCCATTGCAGTTTGCGTTGAGCTTACTGAAGAGAGTCGAGCTTCCGATGCTTGTCATAACGGGCCTTCCAAGCCGCCGCCCGCCGTGCCGCCGCACTTGGTATCGAGGTTACGTGGGCCATTCATCCGTTCCAGATCGATCTCGCCAAGGAGATCTTCTCCCCGCCCGAAAAGAAGGTCGAGCGGGCCCGCCGCATCATGGATGTCCGTTTCAGGAGAGTGCCATGCGGGAGCCGGTGGGCCCCGGTCAGTCGGGGTAGTCGTCAAGTCATCGGCGTGCTGGCGCGTTTTCCGCTTGCCCATCCAACTGGACCATCCGAGTCTGCCGCAGCGACCCAACTGCACTTCCGGGACCTGCTCCTGACGGAGAACGAGGTTAATCTCCCAGTCAAGTTCATCTCCAAGGTAGTTGCAGATGATCTCCGCTATCGACTTAAGGCCGGGAGCTGCGGGCAGAAGCGATTCGTAATGAGCCAGGCTGAGGGGACCCACAATGAGTCGGAACCGATGGTGCCACACTCTGACCCTCGCACCTGCAATAGCGTTGCCGTTCAGCGTGCCCGTGGCCGGGTCGCGGCCCAGGAGGCAGAGCGATATGCGGGGCAGATCCACCCATTTTGGGACAAATTCACGGATATCAACCGGCGCCTCGACGAAGCTGGCGAGGATGGCAGCGAGCCCCTCGGCGTTGCGGGTGTGTGAGGCGAGACGGCCGGTGAAGTGGAGTTTGGCCAGATCAGGCATAGCATCCCGCGCGCGCAGGGAGGTCATCCCGAAGCCGGCTAGCGCGCCGAGCTGAAGGGCAAATCGATCTTCTTGTGGCCTGTCATAGCTCACGGTCGGTTCGCCCTCCGCCCATGCACGGAAGAAGAACGAGGCCATTCGATGATGAAAGGTATCAGCAAATCGGATCAGCGTCTCATCCGCGGCGTTGTGCTGCCGGAGAAGGGCGTACTCCGTCAGATGCAATGGGAGGGGACCGTGGGGTCCAAACAAGCCGAAGGCGTAGGTGGAGATTACGGGGTCGTTCTGCTCGTGCGCAGTCACGCCCGCGATCGATCGAGGCGGAAATGCAAGGGAGGGCTGCTGGGCGATCCGCACGCGATCCAGGCTGGGACCGCTCGATTCTCCCAGCCGAGGCCGATCTGAGCAGATTGCATCGATCCGCCGCAGAGCCTGGAAGAAGTCGCAGGCATGCGGTTCGGCCCTGAGCGAGCTTAGGAAGTCGCCGAGTGCCCCCGAAATCAAAGGATCGCCCGGCGGCCGGCCATCGTCGGCCATCGCATTACCTCCCCGCGCTGTAGCGTCGAGACGACCATCTCGGTGAAGCTGTTGATGGATACGTATTTCGCGAAGAACTGGTTGAGCACGGAGGCGAGCGGAAAGATGCCAACGCCTTCGAAGGCCGCTTCGTCCAGGATGATACCAACCTCAATCCCACGTGCTACGGCGGCTTGTCCACCGCTGGACAATCGCCTGACCGCAGGCCTGGACCGAATCTCCCGGATCCCGTCGATCTGCCGTGAGGCGAAGGCATTGACTGGATCGACGTAGAGGCGGAGGAGTTCACGCAGCGCTTCTGCGCCCCGGTGGTCGTTCCTATCGGAATTGCTGATCGAGAGGTAGTTCAGTGAAAGATGGCTAATTAATCGCCAGGTGATATCGCCATTGGCGAAGGAGTGGCGCGGTCGGCTCGGGGGCGATACGCACCGGGTGGCGGTAACTGGAGCGCCGATTTCCAGGGTGAAGTCTGTCTTGTCCCGGCCGATCGGCAGCAGCAGCGCCAGATCCCGGTTCGAGCACAGGCAGTTTACAGACAAATGCCGGAGTTCCGCCGAATAAGGAGCCGCCTGGCGATCAACTAGAGAAACGAACGTTTCGCTGCCGATGTAGCCAGTCCGCGCGCCATTTAGACGCTGGTGCTCCGACATGAGGCGCTGCTCCCGGCGGATCGCGTAGTATCTGGAATGCTGCTCCTCCTGACCGTGCGCGCTGATGCTATAGAACGGGTAGAACCTCACGGGAGCCGCTTCGTTTTTCGCCCCGTCTCCGCTCATTTCGAGGATCGAGTGGACCTCAAAGTCGAGCGGCCTCATCCTGTCAACAATCACATGATGCTCGGTGTTCTTGTCGCTCACGTGGACGAGATCTGCCTGGCGTTCGAAGAGATTAATCGCGGGCGTTGCGAAGAGAACGATATTTTGGGGTCCGAGCTGTCGTTCCAGCCGTGGCTCGACTCGTCTGAGTGCGAAGACGATCTCAAGGGTCTCGGCAGTTGACAGGGCTACTGCGTCTGCCAGCCCGCTAACCTCGACGAACAACGTCCGCTCCGCGAGGGCGAAATACTCCTGTAGGAGACGGTACCCGTCGAAAGAGCGTGGCACCTCGGGCAGGAGAGCACAGCTCGGCTCCAAACCGCGTTGCTGCAGCGCATGAACCGGAATCTTTTCCTGCCAAGGGATAGGCCGGCCGACCGGACGGGCTATGATATTGCATGCGTCACCGAGAAGCTGTTCGGCGAGTGCGGCGCCGATGCCACCGGGGCCTGTTAGGTGCAGTGTGAGAGCCTCTAGTCCGAGTTTATTGAACGGCATGCCATTGGTGGTGCGAAGGCGTAGTCGCAAAGCAGCCTTCGCATCTTGCCGGGCCGGAAGATCCAGTGCGGCGATCTGCCCCGGCGTCGAAAAATAATCGGCAGCGCTCACCACAATTGGCCAGAGATGCACATCATGGGCCGTGCGGAACTCGCAATGTGTGACGGCGCCCGGAGCAAGACGGCCCAAAAGCTTGGTTTCCCGCGGCACGAGGTATCCATTTTCAAGTGGTCCGGCATCCTGGTCGGGCTCGAAACGGACGATCGTCATCGAGGGGAGCGGCGGTAGAAAATGCGGATAGACCATCTCCAGGAGGTGCTGGGTGAATTCCGGAAAGCGAGACTGAAGCTTCAATTGCACCCGCGCCGCCATGAAAGCGAAGCCTTCCAGAAGCCGCTCGACGTAGGGGTCGGCGACCTCCGCTGATTCCATCCCGAGCCGGGCGGCGACCTTCGGGAATGCGCGGGCGAACTCGGCCCCCATCTCGCGCATATAAGCAAGTTCGTCGTTGTACAGTCGCAGGAGCCGGGGATCCATCAGCTTATCTCTGTACCGAGATGAACGCGGGCGGATTCGAGCTCGGAATCTACCTCCGTACGCATCACCATTCGCACCGGCAATGGCTGCGCCCACAGATCGGCTTGGATCCTAAAGCGAAAAGTGCCGCAACCCTGACCATCGTCCAGGACCGTGACCTTCAGGGTGTCCGGTAAGAGACGCGGCTCAAAGCGCTGAAGGCTCTCGATTATCGCTTCGCGCAATGCGCTCTTATCCATGCCTTCGCGAATTTGTCCGCTGAGAGGCCAGGCACCATAATTAAGTGCACTGGCCGCTACGTGAGGGTACGCTTGTAGATCTACGGTTGCACCCAGTTGATTGGTGTTCAACAACCAGGAAACATCGCGTAGAATCACCTCTTCCAGTTGGCGAACAGAGAAGCTGCGCTTGTCCTGCGCTTCACACGAGCTGCGCGGCTCATCGTCCGTAAGCCGGTCCAGGAGGGATGGTTGCACGAGATCCCGCTTAACATCTCTGCCCATGTTACAATCTCCAGGTGCAATAGCGACGAGTCGATCCGTCGTTTTCGCGCGCAGCCCCGAATATTCCCGGGTTGCCGATGGCCCCATCAGCCGACGAGCCTATTGAAGTCGGTGCTGTTCGCGATTTGGTTCCAGATGCCCTCGCCAGCTTTGGTAAGAGCGCCTTTTTCATCCTGCCTGTAATAAATGACCTTGCAGGCGCCGAACCGGAATGTGATCGTCTCCTCGGGGGCGTCTTCCGCATAGGACCACTCGACCTTCTCGACTACCAGCATGTTGAAACTCCAGTGCAAGAACAGGTTCGATTCTGATGTAGCTTGTCCGCTCCCCGTCGCTTTGAAAAGTTTCAGTTCGACGCTATTGAAGTGGGCGCCGCGACCACAGGCAACGTACAGAGAGGGCGATGACGTATCCACCTGCTTCTTGATAGTGAAGACCTCGAATTCGGCCTTGCCCGCGCCCGCCCCGGCGGTATGAGGCCCAATGTTCAGCTTGTTTTCGAGTGAAAAGCTCCATTCGTCCGCTAGGGTGATGCCGTCCTTTAGAATGATAGATTCGCCCTTGGGCAAAATGCCGTCCTTGGACGCTTGCGTGAATTTTATAACCGCGTCGAACGCCATGATGGACTTTCCTTTTCTCGTTGATCTGATTGGGCCTGGATTGCATCGGCCAGCCCAGGGCAGCTATTCCGGAGTTTTGGCGCCGAGAACGGAGCACAATCATCTGCGGGTTTTCTCAGTCCTTGCGGGCGGATGGCAGGCGCGAGACCAGTCTCAAAGAGATGGTTAGGCCTTCGAGCTGGTAGTGTGGCCGCATGTAAAATCTCGCAACGTAATATCCGGGATTATCTTCGACCTCTTCCACCTTGACCTCGGCTGAGGAGAGCGGCTGCTGTGCCTTACTCTCTTCGCTCCCAAGCTCGGGCGAGGGGTGGACATAGCCCTGAATCCATTGGTTGAGCCACTCCTCGACCTCGTGGCGCTCCTTGAACGTGCCAATCTTGTCCCGGACCATACACTTCAAATAATGTGCGAAGCGGCAGGTTGCGAAGATGTAGGGTAGCCGGGCACTGAGTTCGGCGTTCGCTGACGCGTCGGGGTCTTCGTATTTGACCGGCTTGTTAATAGTTTGAGCGCCAATAAATACGCCGAGGTCCGTGTTTTTGCGGTGCAACAGCGGTAGAAGACCGTTTTTGGACAGTTCGGCCTCACGGCGGTCGCTGATCGCGATCTCAGTGGGGCATTTTAGGTCGACGCCACCGTCGTCGCTGCGGAAGGTATGTACCGGCAGACCCTCGACCAGGCCGCCGGATTCGACGCCACGAATTCTGGAGAGCCAGCCATAGAGCTTGAACGAGCGCGTGATATTTACGCCCATGGCGTAGGCTGCGTTCGTCCAAAGGTATTTCTCGCTGTCGCCGCCGTCTGTGTCCTCCTCGAAGGCGAATTCATCGACCGGGTTGGTTTTGGCCCCGTAGGGCAGCCGGCCAAGGGTGCGTGGTAAGGTCAGGGCCACGTATCGAGAGTTCTCGCTCTCGCGGAACGCTCGCCAAGGGGCATGTTCGGGCGTGAGGAAGATTTTTGTGATGTCACGCGGGTTCGCAAGCTCACGCCAAGAATCCATCTGCAGCAGATGTGGTGAGACGGCAGATATAAGCGGTGAGTGGCTCGCCGCCGCGATCTGCGCCAGTCCCGAAAGCAACTCAACGTCCGGTGGGGTATGGTCGAAATAGTAGTCGGCAATCAGGCAGCCATAGGGTTCACCGCCGATTTGGCCGTATTCGTCTTCGTAAATTTTTTTGAATAGCGGACTCTGATCCCAGGTGATACCCTTATATTTCCGCAGAGTTCGGGACATCTCCACCTTTGAAACTGGGAGAACGCGAATCTTCAACGTTTCATCGGTTTCGGTGTTGCTGGCAAGGTGATGCAAGCCCCGCCAAGCTGATTCCACGCGCTGGAAATTTTCGTGATGGAGGATCTCGTTGAGTTGTGCAGAAAGCTTCTGGTCGATCGAAGCAATCATTGCTTGGATAGTCGTGACGACATCGTCGCTGATCAGCGACGTGTTTTGAAGTGCCTGCTCGGCCAGTGTTCGGACGGCACTCTCCACCAAGTCACGGGAGTGGTCCGAGCGGATCTTGAACTCGAATCGAAGCATGCGGGTGAAATCGCCGAGATCAACGGTGGCGACCTGTACATCTGTGGCATCTGCAGGCATCATGATCAGTTCTCCTCTGTGTCTGGGGATGCCAATGGCGGAGCGGCAACCACTGCATCAGGCTTCTCAGTCTCCATGCCATTGCCGAGGGCGCTTAGCAGTGCCGAATCCGCGAGGAAGTGGGTGAGCAACTCTTCGGCACCGTTCTTCCCGTCCATATAGGCCAGCAGATTGGAGAGCTCCGTTCGCGCCTCGAGCAGCCTGCTAAGGCTGTCGACCTTGCGCGCCACGGCCGCCGGCGAGAAATCTTCGAGCCGCTCGAACGTCAAGTCGACAGCGAGTTGGCCTTCTCCAGTCAATAGGTTCGGCACCCGCATCACCACCCTGGGCCTCAGCGATCTGAGCCGATCATCGAAATTGTCGATATCGATCTCCATCATCTTGCGCTCCGCGACAGGGGCAAGCGGCTCGGCAGCATTGCCGGCGAGGTCGGACATCACGCCGACCACGAAGGGAAGCTGAACCTTCTTCTGAGAGCCATAGGTCTCGACGTCGTATTCGATCTGTACACGAGGCGGACGAACCCGCGCGATGAACTTTTGACTACTCGCCTTTGTCATGTGTTCCACTCTCCTGATAGGGAAGATTGCGCACGTCACGTGCCCTCGCCGACCGCCAGACCGGCAATCGAACGGTATTGGGCAACCCCTTCTGGCGCCAACTCTTTGATAAGAGCCATGAAGTCCTTCGAGACAAGTCGCTGCGCGCGCTCCAGGAGGGCTGGCAGCGGGCTCGCGGGCTCATTCACCTGGTACCAGTGGCAAATGCGGCCAAGAATTTCGACAACGTCATCGCGGTTGCGGATCACTTCGGGGTAAGAGGCCTCGCTAGAGTCTGGCAATGGAGATGCCGGGGCTGCAGGCTGGGCCCTTTTCCGATGGGCGTCGACCAGATCCTTGGCCTGGGTGAGTAGCACTATCAGAGGGTCGAATCGAACGGCCTCGTCACTCGCGACGTGCTGCCGAACACTCGCGTCTAGATGGGTGGCGGCTGCCAGGCTGGCGTGGAGACCAGTGCTGATCTGCTCGAGCTGCAGTGGATCGGTGTCGATGAAGGCGTGCTCGATGGTCGAACGATCAATTTCCGTAGATTGGGACCGTAGCGCACCAGCCCAATCGCGGAGCGTAAAAGTCCCGAATTGCCTGGAGGAGGTGAGTGGAACTTGGCGTATTTCTGCCAAGAGCCCGGAGAGATCGCAGAGGCTCGCTAGAGCGTTGAGGCGAACGGTCTGATCTTCGTCATCTTCTGGATCCGGTCGCGGATGTAGCTCTGACCAGTAGAGCTCGACATAGGCCGCGAGCAGCTCAAGCCCCCGACTTAGACCAGAGAAGCCGAACTGACTGAGGGCGGATCGTGTGAGCAAGATGCCGACTCTTAGATCCTTAGTGCGGGCAGAAAGGTCGAGGCCAAGCCGCCACACCTCTGTCCAATCGGGAGCCTCCCCGGTGGCGATGGAGTCGCCTATCTGCTGGTGCGGCTTGCCATGCGACGCTATCTCCAGCTCCAGGAAGCTCAAATCGTAATCGAGAGCATCCCCGCATGCGTTGCCGTCGCTGATCGGTTTTAATAGATGATCCGCATCGAGCATGACCCAAATCCCAGTTTTCCCGACATAAAAGATCGTCGCGCCTCTGTTTCTCAATGTTTAGCAATGAGCAGACGCGATTGCTCATGCACAATCGACATTCGTATATGTCGTGAATGCTTGGGGCGTGAATGCCGCCGCTTCGGATCTTGACGCAGCTATGTGCTGCTCAGGCGCGAGGGACACCTTGTGAACAACAAGAAGCTCTTCCGGGTCCATCGGGAGGAGAAGCTCACGATGCGCAAGCGCCGTGGCCGGAAACAAGCGAAAGGCAAGCGTTGGTGTTGATCCAGCTGGCTGCCAATGATCGTTGGTCGCTGGACTTCGTGTCGGATCAACTCACCTATAGCGCGGGTTCAGGCTTCTGATGGTCGTGAGGAAAGCCGGACTCTCGTCGCCGATACTTCGCTCTCCGGCCTGCGGTCGCCTGTGGACTGGATCGGGTTATCGAGGAGCGTGGCAAGCCAAGCACTCTGGCCTCGGCTGACTAACCCTGCAGAGTTCGCCCAGATCGTCAACCCGCGACGTGATGCAGTGCTGCGCAGCCGGAATGGTCTCCGCACCTAAACCCGCCGATGCCGCCGCAGATGCGCAACCCACCGCTGGAGCGAACCCCAAACTGGATAAACTTGACGGTACAAGCTCAGCCAGATTGAATTGACATCGTCGGGCAGTCGTTGCAAAGGGCAACCTGCGGAGTACCGTTGGAAACGTGAGCCTGAAGGCCTCCAACTACAAAGTCTTCGCGCGGCCGCCTCCGCGCCAGTTGCTGCATAAGGTGGATGGCGTCCTCGGCGATCGCTCTTGGGGGTGTCGGCGCGCGGACCCTCATCGAACGAGCGGCCAGCCGGCGGGTCCATCGCGCGTGCAGCGACCCCGGCGTCAGTGGTAGAACGGCTCGAGCACTTCAACGGCATATATCTCCTGCGCTCCGCCGGACCGCCGCACGAGGCATATAGGGCGACAATCTGGATGAGATCCGTATTGACCGCATGTAACGATGCTCCCCGAGATTCGCACGTTGCCTCATTCATTTTGCTCCCAGTTGGAGCGAAGGAGTGGGGTGCGGAGATGGCGGGGTTTCGCAGCGGCCGGCCTCCTTCGTGAGCGCCATTGCCGTTTTCGACGGAAGTCTGAAGTTTAATAACCATCGTCGCGGTATTTACTTTTGACAATGGGTGTGATGCGGCTTTGCGTGATCTTCTAAAAAGAATCGAGTCCCGCCGCCAATCTCCCGTTCTATCGCGCACCTATCGCATCCCAACGTGACTGTCGACCCTGCTTCCATTAGTCGTGCAGGGCAACCACGCGGTCTCTCGTGCAGATCCCTGCGATTTCGAATTGACGGACACCGACCCCGTTTGACGGTCGTGGAGTGCACGCACTTAGTCACCCTAGCCGCCCGCGCACTGCAACCCCGCTGTAGCGATCCTTCTACCTCTATGCTAAAGAAAGTTTTGGAAAAACTTGCCTCCTCGCCATCGTTCGACGGCGGCCTTGGCGCCAATCTTGCGAGGAGCGGGCTGATGGTCGCAGCGGCATGCGAGCCGACATTCTGCGATCCCGACCGTCGAAGACGAGGTCGCTCTCGGCGTGTTAGTCAGCCGGAATGCGCCCGCCGTCGTGCCCCTAAATATCGATCTCGAGCCAGGTATTGGCCTCCAGACTGAAGAAAAATTCGGCGCTCTCACATGCTCATGCAATCCCGTGGTGGACAACCAACGCACATGATGGTGCAGTTCCTAGGGAATGTGGTGATGAGTCGTGAGCCGTCCTATATCACCTTGAACGCTGCCCTCCTGGCTATCCGTTTCTTCGAGGCACCCACGATTATGGCGGCATCGGCGGCGCTGAGATCGGGATGGGCCGCCTTCAGTGCGTCTGCCCACGCCCCCTTGCTCTGCCCCGGCAGCTGCGGTGTCTGCCTAGCGATTTCGTCCAGCCTCGCCTGGTCCTGGGCCGACACCGTCTGGAACGCCGTCCTCACGGCGATATCGCGCCTTACGGCACCCACGACTATGGCGGCATCGGCGGCGCTGAGATCGGGATGGGCCGCCTTCAGCGCGTCCGCCCACGCCCCCTTGCTCTGCCCCGGCAGCTGCGGTGTCGCCGCCTTGATCTCGTCCAGCCTCGCCTGATCCTGGGCCGACACCGTCCGGAACGCCGCCCTCCTGACGATATCGTCCCTAAAGGTGCCCACGATGGTGGCGGCATCGGCGGCGCTGAGATCGGGATGGGCCGCCTTCAGCGCATCGGCCCAGGCCGCATTGCTCCCCCCCTGCCGCGGTGTTGCCGCCGCGATTTCGTCCAGCCTCGCCTGGTCCTGGGCCGACACCGTCCGGAACGCCGCCCTTTTAGCAATATCCTGCTTTATGGCACCCACGATTACGGCGGCATCGGCGGCGCTGAGATCGGGATGGGCCGCCTTCAGCGCGTCCGCCCAGGCCGCCTTGCTCTGCCCCGGCAGCTGCGGTGTCTGCCTAGCGAGTTCGTCCAGCCTCGCCTGGTCCTGGGCCGACACCGTCCGGAACGCCGCCCTCCTGGCGATTTCGTCCTTTAAGGCGCCCACGATTGTGGCGGCATCGGCGGCGCTGAGATCGGGATGGGCCGCCTTCAGCGCGTCCGCCCAGGCCGCATTGCTCCGCCCCTGCCGCGGTGTCACCGCCGCGATTTCGTCCAGCCTCGCCTGGTCCTGGGCCGACACCGTCCGGAACGCTGCCCTCACGGCGATATCGTCCTTTAAGGCGCCCACGATTGTGGCGGCATCGGCGGCGCTGAGATCGGGATGGGCCGCCTTCAGCGCGTCCGCCCACGCCCCCTTGCTCTGCCCCGGCAGCTGCGGTGTCTGCCTAGCGATTTCGTCCAGCCTCGCCTGGTCCTGAGCCGACACCGTCCGGAACGCCGCCCTTTTAGCAATATTATGCTTTACGGAACCCACAATTATGGCGGCATCGGCGGCGCTGAGATCGGGATGGGCCGCCTTCAGCGCGTCCGCCCACGCCCCCTTGCTCTGCCCCGGCAGCCGCGG
>NZ_NWSZ01000042.1:0-22687 GCF_002531885.1 Rhizobium sp. L9
TCTGCCCCGGCAGCCGCGGTGTCTGCCTAGCGATTTCGTCCAGCCTCGCCTGATCCTGGGCCGACACCGTCTGGAAAGCCGCCCTCCTGGCGATAACCCGCTTTACGGCGCCCACGATGGCGGCGGCATCGGCGGCGCTGAGATCGCGATGGGCCGCCTTCAGTGCGTCCGCCCACGCCCCCTTGCTCTGCCCCGGTAGCTGCGGTGTCACCGCCGCCATTTCGTCCAGTCTCGCCTGGTCCTGGGCCGACACCGTCTGGAACGCGGCCCTTTTAGCAATATCCTGCCTTACGGCACCCACGACTATGGCGGCATCGGCGGCGCTGAGATCGGGATGGGCCGCCTTCAGCGCGTCCGCCCACGCCCCCTTGCTCTGCCCCGGCAGCTGCGGTGTCTGCCTAGCGATTTCGTCCAGCCTCGCCTGGTCCTGGGCCGACACCGTCCGGAACGCCGTCCTCCTTGCAATATCGTCCTTAAAAGAGCCCACGGTTATGGCGGCATCGGCGGCGCTGAGATCGGGATGGGCCGCCTTCAGCGCGTCCGCCCACGCCCCCTTGCTCTGCCCCGGCAGCTGCGGTGTCGCCGCCTTGATCTCGTCAAGCCTCGCCCGGTCCTGGGCCGACACCGTTCGATACGCCGCCCTCCTGGCGATAACCCGCTTTACGACGCCCACGATTACGGCGGCATCGGCGGCGCTGAGATCGGGATGGGCCGCCTTCAGCGCGTCCGCCCACGCCCCCTTGCTCTGCCTCGACTGCCGCGGTGTCTGCCTGGCGATTTCGTCCAGCCTCGCCTGGTCCTGGGCCGACACCGTCCGGAACGCCGCTCGATTGACGAGATCGCCCGTTGAGGCCCCCACGATTATGCCGGCATTCGCGGCGCTGAGATCAGGCGCCAACGCCTGCGGCCTTTGAGCATATAACGTCTGCCTGCGGCTGGGCCTGGGATCTGCGTCCTTCTCAGTAGTCCGCCTCTTGCGCCCGCCACCGGTCGGATCGCTGGGCTCCGCGGGCACCTCGGACATGGCCGAATGCTCCTCTCTTCCACCCGGCACCTCGGTGGGCCCGGCAACCGCTGAGGCTTCTAAATTCCCAAGGCCATGCAGCCCCCCGCGCTGAGGGCCAGTCTCCAGCGGCTGGCCCTCGACGAGGTGAATAGTGCGATCGGCATTATTGTATTCATCTGTTGTCCTCGTGAGGTTGAACGCGGTCTCTGCCGGGACGACCGGAACTCTCGTCAGTTCCGTCATGTCAGCCATCATTTGCGGGGTTTGTTCTTCAGGGCTTTGAAGCTCGGTCGGCGGGCTTGGCTGGTGGACGCTTAGCCTTTCCACGTAACGCAATACAGAATTCTCTTGCCAGATGTCGTCCGAATTGAAGTTGTCGGCCACTTGATCGACACGCGCCACTGAAGACTGCGCTTTTTGATCCGCTGGGTGCCGGCCCTCATCCGGCCGCGAAGAGCACTGCCCCTTAGTCCGAGGGTCCCTGTCAACCATGCTCACCCCCCTGGGATATGGCCTTCAGGAAACAAGGGGTCAGCTGTCGAGCACCGACTGCTGACGGAAGGTCAGAATTTATCAGGGGCTCAAGCGACTTAACCAGAGTGCAAGGGGCGCGACTGCGACCATCGACCGCTCCAGCTTGCCGAGCCTCGTTCAGACGCCGCTTAATCACCGTGGGTCCCGTTTTTTGCTGTTGTGGCATGGGGCGGCTCTGCGGAATCGAGCTCAGGTGACGGGAGGCCGGCAGATCCCGAAGACATGGCCAGGCCGTTGATAACTGGTAGCGTAAACGCATCATTGCAGCAGAACCTCGAAAACCACGGAGAAGAGCCCGCGATTCAAACTAGCGCAGTCCCGGTATTGGGTTGCATGCACAGGTGATATGCTCGCATCCGGTTAGTGAACGGCTATGGCGCAGCTCCTGCGTGAACCCATAACAACAGCGGCGATCCTTCGAGAGATGCAGCGACGACCCGTTCTCCAGACCGGAGGTCCGCGCTTGATGTGGCGATCGGCACGGATTGCTATCAACGCTGACGGCCGCCGGTGCCGCGCAAGCCGGTTACGACGAAACATCGACATGATCTCTTCTATGGTGGGATTGGCCCACCGATACCTGGGTAGTGGCAACTGTCGCCAATTGCGGCGCCAGTGAGGTCGGCCTTCGTCTTCGAACTCCTTGCTGGCTTCCGCTAAACAACGCGGCCTTATCACAAAAGGCTGGGAGATTTAACGATGATCCCGGCATCCGGACTTCTGCGCATTGCCGGCCGGTAATAGCGCGAAAGACTTGCAGCAATCGCAGCGCCGGCGGCAGCCGTGACTAGTATCCGCACTGCCTGGCCCGTAACAATGCGCTGTGACCAGCGGAAGCCGATCTCGTGGAAAGACAAGGCATGCTGCGGGCTGATATGATGAAAGACGCCGGCAATGGTGCGGCGGACCCGGGCCTTGAAACCTCCCACCGAGTGGACGGCGACTTGGACGAATTCGCGGCTCGAATGCTTTACGTTCTCATGCGTAGCAAAGCTCTTGCCAATCGCCATGAACGCCTCACCGCCCATCAGGCAGGTTGCGGTTCGATCCCTTTCGCCGTCGCGCGCCCTGCATGTATCGAAAGGCCTTTTCGGCCCCGTCCAGGCGGTAGACCGTCCGGATCCATTCTCGGTCGCTCACCGAGATGAAAACGGTCGATCTCCACCGTGCCATCTAGCATGTGCTCGCGCGCCAACATGAGGCGCAGCGCATATCCCATTCGCTAGCTATTGGGCATCACCAAATGTGGAAATGCCTATCTTCGCCGCATGAATGATCCATGCCGCCAGGGCTGCTATCCCGCACCTGGCGCGAACCGGGACTGCAACCGGTTCGTGGATCGTGTCCAGGAGGTGGTTGTCTAATCGCTAAGCTGGTCGTCAAGGCGCTTTAGGTGTTTGGTCCCGGCATTTGATGGTGCAATATTTTCCTTGGCATGGAGGGAAGCACTATGGGCCAGGTTCTACACGGGAGCGCCACGACGACAGAGGCAATCCGTCGAGCAATACAAAATAGTGAAGAGAGCCTGAGAACGCTTTCGAAGCGATACGGGATCAACCAGAAAACCGTGGCGAAATGGAAGAAGCGGACATCGTTGGTCGACCTTCCTACAGGCCCAAAGGACCCGCACTCGACGACCCTTTCCCTCGAAGAAGAGCCGTTATCGTCGCCTTCCGCCGGCACACGTTGCTGCCGCTCGATGATTGCCTCTACGCTCTTCAGCCGACCATTTCATATCTGACGCGTTCGTCGTTGCACAGGTGTTTGCAGCGCCACGGCATTTCACGTCTGCCGGAGGTCAGAGGCGACAAGGAGCCGAAGAAGAAGTTCAAAAGCTATCCGGTCGCTTACTTCCACATCGATATTGACGAGGTGCAGACGGCCGAGGGCAAGCTCTATCTCTTTGTCGCAATTGACCGAACATCCAAGTTCGCGTTCGCGGAACTCTACACCAAAGCCGGCAAGATGAATGCCGCTCAGTTCTTGCGCAATCTGATCACGGCAGTGCCCTACACCATTCACACCGTTTTGACCGACAATGTCATTCAGTTCACCAACCGAGCTTGTGATCGAAATGCCTTCCAGCACATCTTCGATTGGGTCTGCGACGATCACAGCATCGAGCATCGCCTGACCAAGGTGAAGCATCCCTGGACCAACGGACAGGTCGAACGGATGAACCGAACGATCAAGGAGGCGACCGTCAAGCGCTTCCACTACGACGATCATGCGCAGTTGAAAAAACATCTGGCTGACTTTATCGACGCCTACAATTTCGGGCGCCGGCTCAAGACGCTAAAGGGCCTTACGCCTTACGAGTTCATCTGCAGACAATGGACTTTGGAGCCGGATCGATTCATCATCGACCCCATCCATCAAATGCCGGGACTAAACACCTAGGGGCGGCGGCGCGTGAAGACGATGTTGGCGGCGGCACTGCCTCAGCGTATTCAGGAACATTTTCGACGAGGCAATGCGCATCACGTGTCACCTTGCCTGTTGCGCTGCTCTTTTGGCCCCGTACTTGCGGCGCCGGCTCTCAAGGCTTCCGGGCGGTCATTTGCGAGATTCATCCCGTACGAGTGACAGGACAGGCGAATTGGCGCGTTGTAGGTCAGTGTGAACATGAACGACCAATAAGGCTCTGAGGGCAACGGGCTACTGAGCGACAGTCTAGATGAGACCCCTTGCTTGTCGCGCTGCAAGGGGGCTCATGACCAATCCTGATGAGCTTCGGCGCTTGCATATCTGAGCTGTCCCGACACGCGATGCCCTTCTACCAGCGCATTGTTGGATATCAGATGTGCATGCAAGGGGGCAGTGAAGCTCTGCTACTTTTACGGAGAAAGCCGTTCTGTCAGGTGGACGCGAGGCGAGTCTTGAATGTCGTGGAATAATAGGGTCGTCTGGTCGGAGGGCTTGTTCCTCCGCCCGCAGCATTTTCAGCAGGCCGATCGTCACGTCGAACAGCTGGTGCGCAGCAGGACGGCGGTTTTGCATGGGTACGGGTGGGGTATCAGCGAGCTGCGGCTCAATCGAGAGCTGCTTGGTCTCGGAAAGATCGCCATCGAAGCGGCTCGCGGCGTCTTGGAGGACGGGATGCCCTTCAGTATTCCTGACGAAGCCAACCAGCCAACTCCCTACGACGTTCCGCCGGATTTTCGAGATTCGCTTATTCACTTGGCGGTACCGTTTTATCAACCCGGCGCTCTTGAAACCGACGCGCAAGCGGGAATTGACGTACCTATCCGCTTCGCAGTCTCCACTGAGGATGTTGTCGACACCAACGCTGGCGAGCGAGGCAGCGCCTCCATCGACGTAGCGAGGCTGGATTTTCGATTGCTGCCGGACGCGGCAGACCGGTCTGGCTACACTTGCATCCCAATCGCCCGTATCATAGAGGTCCGGGCCGACCGACAGATCATTCTGGACGAAACGCACGTGCCGCCAACCCCCGACTGCGCCAGCTCCCGGGTCCTCTCGAACTACATCACTGAGATCACCGGCCTGCTTCACCATCGTGGTGAAGCTCTGGCCACTCGGGTCTCTCAGTCGGGAACGAACCGGGTTGCAGAGCTCGCGGACTTCCTTCTGCTGCAGGCGATCAATCGGTACGAGCCGTACTTCTGCCACCTGTCCAAGGCCGCCGTTGTAAATCCGGAATCGCTGTATGTTGTCATGCTCCAGTTGGCGGGTGAACTAGCCACGTTCGCCCGCGTCGATAAACGTGCCCCGACCCTTGGTGTTTACAAGCACGACTCTCTCGCGGAGGCGTTTTTGCCAGTGATGCAGTCGATCCGGGCTTCGCTGGGTGCAGTGATTGAGCAGACTGCGGTCCCCGTACCGCTGCAGCGGCAAAAATACGGTGTCCATGTGGCTGAGGTGGCCGACCGCTCTCTCTTTACGACCTCGAGCTTCGTGCTGGCTGCTCGGGCTGATATTGAGGTCGAGCGCCTCCGGCGCGAGTTCCCGTCTCAGATTAAGATCGGCCCGGCGGAGAAAATCACGGAACTCGTCAATGTCGCACTGCCCGGCATTATCATCAATCCCCTACCGGTCGCGCCGCGTCAGATCCCGTTCCATGTTGGATTCAGCTATTTCGAGATCGATCAAAATAGCCGCTTCTGGAAGGAGATGCCCCAATCCGCCGGCTTGGCGCTGCACGTTGCTGGCGACTTCCCAAATCTCGAAATGGCTCTCTGGGCCATCCGAGCCGGACAGAACCCACATTTGAGTTAGCCCACCAATGCCCCTCACGCTACGTGTACACAGCAAAAGATGTAGTTTTCCGGAATATCTCGTGCCGGGCGACGCGGCTGGTGGACTGACTACCAGCCGAGCAGGCAACAGCCTGGTTCTGCCGGATGATCAACAGATGGTCTCGAAATCCCACTGCTCAATCGAGTGCATGGCACGGCGATACGTACTGATCGACCGAGGCCGCGACGACACATGTCAAAATGACGAGGCGGTGCCGCTTCCGTCAGAGGCGCCGGTCGCCCGGAAAACCAGCGATTTTATTCAGATCGGCGCCTATAGGACCGATGTCGTCGCGGTGTCGCCTTCGATATCCATTGCGGAGAGTGCCGCCGAACCGGAGGGACAACTTGCAGCGACAAGTGAGGAGTTGAGTCTTCTTGGCCCCCTCGAAACGGCCTCGTCGCTCCTGGCGGGCAATTGCACCCGGGGTGAAGAAGCGCTGCTGGACCTGAGGGACGGCGAGTTCCTACCATTGCCGTTCTTAGGCACTCGTTTAGACGCGCTGGCGGGCATGATGAGAAGTCCGTGGGATATCTACGCAGACAGTGTGCCAGATCGGGCCCCCATCTTGACGCAACCCAAGGTGGAGCAATCATCTCGCCAAGAATCATCGAGCGGCGGTCACGGCTTTCCTTGCCGCCTGCGGCTTATCATTGGCAGATGTCCGGAATGCCGGCATCGTAAGCGTGCTGGATCGTGCAGGGAAAATGCTTCTGTATTCCGCCGCGCTGCACAGCATACTCTCCGAGCGAGAGCTGGCGAACAATTATTCAGAAATAAGAGTTCCGACGAAAAAACCCTGAGTCTCGTTCCCGATGTCGGTGAGGCGTTGCTCGCAGTTCTGTGCAATGACTCCAGCGGGTTCCTCCGCGGAGACCTGGCCGTTGAGCAAGCCTTCACCGACCGTGGGACGCATGACGTGTCATTCGCGGCTGTGCAGAAGGCTCTGTCCAGCGTTCGTGCACGCTTGTCCCTAGCAGGGATCGAGAAGGCGATGGGGCGGCCCCGTTCCCTTTTGCACCGCAACCATAAGGCGCGAAACCGGAGCGCGTACGTGCGCGTCTTCAATGACGTCGTATCGAGCATCGAAACCGATTTGCTCCGGAGCTTCGGCGCCGACTTCGCGCGCCCAGTGCGAGAGCGTAGTCGACCCGCCCGCCGATCCCACGATGAGAGCGTCCGCTCCGAAGGGAAGTGGGCGGGTTGATGATGGTGATTGAGGAAACGATGCCAAAATCCCAGCCACTCGTCCTCCTTCACGCCGAGGAGCAGTTGGCTGTCCCTTCGCCGTCATCGCCAGTGGCGGACGAACTTACCTGGGAGATGCTTGCGCTCGACCGACTTAATCCACTGGTCGCGGCCGCGGCGGCGCTGCTGGGTCTCAGCGCTCAGCTCAAGAGCAGTGCTAGCCATATCGACGTTGAAGCACTGCGCCTTAGGGTGCTGCGGGAGATCGATGCTTTTGAGCGTCGGATCACGCCGCTCGGATTGCCCTCGCGAGCGATCAAGGTCTGCAAATACGCCCTCTGCGCGACCATCGATGACATCGTTCTGAACACAGCCTGGGGCAGCAACAGCGTCTGGACGACGCGCAGCTTGGTGGGATCGCTGTTCAGCGATACCTGGGGCGGCGAGCGCTTCTTCGATCTGCTGACGCAATTGAAAAATGAACCGGCCATCAATATAGAACTGCTGGAGCTGCTCTACTACTGCATGAGGTTGGGCTTCGAAGGCCGCTACCGCGTCACTGCGGGAGGAGCCGCAGAGCTCAGTGTGCTGTGCGAAGACGTCTACCGCCTGATCCGAGCAGCCCGTGGTGACTTCGAGCGCGAACTATCCCCGCACTGGCGGAGGAACTCAAATAATCCGAAGCCACGCCGCACAATCGTTCCAATCTGGGCCGTCGTAGCGTTTGGGGCAGGATTACTCCTCTCGATCTATACCGGACTCCTGCATGCATTAAATGCCCGCGCCGACGCTGTCTTCAACGATATCGCGACATTGCCGCCGAACGGCGTTGTCAGATCGGCGAGAATCGCATTGCCACCAAAGGTTGTTATGAGCAGCGACCGACTGCGTAACTTCCTCGAGCCCGAAATCCGCGAAGGGCTTGTCACTGTGTCCGAGGACCCACAGCAGATCGTCGTTATCATTCGCGCCTCCGGGATGTTCGATTCTGCTAGTCCGGAAGTGAAGAAAATGTTCCTGCCGCTTCTTTTACGAATTGGTCGTTCTCTGAACGGTGAGTCGGGATCGGTCCTCCTGACCGGGCACACCGACGCCATTCCGGTGCAATCACTCGCCTTCCCTTCAAACGATTCCCTTTCGCTCGCGCGTGCGAGCGCAGCTGCCGAGATTATCAAATCCATGATGGATGACCCAGGCCGCGTGCGAGAAGAGGGCAGAGGGAGCGGAGAACCGGTCGCTTCGAACCACACGCCCGAGGGCCGCGCGCGGAACCGTCGGATTCAAATCATCATCACAAAGACACAATGAAGACAAGCCATGCAGTCAATCAAGAAAGCGCTTAGGTGGCAATGGCTCCGTGTCGGCGGGGCGGCGATCGTATGTGCCTTAATCTTCACGCTCGGACCGCATATCTCGGTCGGAGGATTTGCGCCGCTTGACAGCCTTCGCAGCCAGATCGCGGCATCGATGCTGATTCCGGTCGGATACACCGTGATCTACTTGATCCAGTCCCAGCTTTACAAGGTTCAGGCCTATTTTGAAGACCTCGTCCAATCACGAGTGTCGGGAGCGCTGGACGCGGGTGGGGCCGAGCAGAAGAAGGGAGACCCAAGGCCTTCCGACCGAAGTGTGGGGCAAGCCAGCACGCTTGCTGAAAGAGAGCTGGAGGCGATTCGTCATCGTTTTCGCGAGACCCTTACCACACTCAAGGGGCGCCGCTACGCAGGAGGTATCAGCAGGCGGTGGCTCTATCAGCGGCCCTGGTATGTGATGATCGGTCCGCCCAACTCGGGGAAGACCACAGCAATAGTCAATTCCGGGCTCAGCTTTCCGATGGCGGCGAGGTCCGGTCTGAGAGCCGCCGGTGGGTTAGCGGGTACGGAAAACTGCGACTGGTGGATCACCGATGACGCGGTGTTCGTCGACACTGCTGGGCGCTACACGATACAGGAGGGTGATGCAGACCGGGACAAAGCGGTTTGGCGTGGCTTGCTTCATATGCTCAGACGCTCCCGGCCACGGCAGCCGCTGAACGGTGTCTTAGTCACGATCGCAATCAGCGAGCTGAATTCTACATCCGAGGAAGTGCTCGCCGATCGCGCGCGCTGTATCCGTGAGCGGCTCCTCGAAGTGTACAGGGAGCTTCGCCTGCAACTGCCGATTTATGTGCTTTTCACTAAGAGCGATCTGCTGGCGGGATTTGTTGAATTCTTCGACGATCTGGGTCGCGAGGGGCGGGAGGCGGTGTGGGGGTTCACCTATGCGCAAGAGGCGTCGGAGGACGAAGGCGATCCGATGGCGTTTGCCGCAGCATACGATGCGCTTGTTGGCCGCCTAAACGAAAGGCTGCTTGAACGAATGCAGCACGAAAGCAACCTCCAGCGTCGCGCGCTCATGTTCGGCTTCCCACAGCAGGTCGCTAGCCTCAAGCACCTGACGCAACAGTTCTTGAAGGAAGCCTTTGGCGGGAATTCGTTCCAGGAACCGCTTATGCTCCGCGGCGTCTACTTCTTAAGCGGCACGCAAATTGGCATGCCCTTCGATCGAGTTGCGAACGCCAGATCTCAGACCTTCGAGATCGCTCAGCCGCCCTGTACAGCGCTTCGTGGCCCGGGCCGTAATTATTTCATCAGCCGGCTGCTGCGCGAAGTCGTTTTCGCCGAAGCTGGGCTCGTCGATGCCAATCACCGCTTCGATCGGCGCCAGCGGCGGATCCGGTATGGCGCCTACACGATGATAGCGGCGGTCATTGTTACCGCCAGCGTCTTATGGACGTTCAGCTATATTCGGAATGTTCAGCTGATCGAGAGCGTTCGCCTAATGGCTGGCAGCTATGCTAGAGGGGCCGAAAAGCTGAAGCTCGACCGGGTTGAGAGTGGCGATCTTCGACCCATCCTGCCACTGCTTCAGCGGCTGCGTGATGCCAACGGCGACAGCGCGGGCGGCCGCCTATCAAGTTCGGGTCTCGACCAGAGTAAGAAAATCAAGGTTCAGACGCTCGCGGCGTACCGCCGCGCCGTGAACACCATCCTGCTGCCGCGGCTGATGTTCCGGTTGGAAACCTTATTGGTCGAGCGGCACGACGATGATCAGTTCGTCTACCAGGCGTTAAAGGTTTACCTGATGCTGGGTCAGCAGGGTCCGCTCCAGCGCGCGGTCGTCAAAAACTGGATGGCTGCCGACTGGCGAGTGATGTTTCCGGCCGAAGCCGATGCCGGCCTGCGCAGCGCGCTCGCTGATCACCTGGATGCACTCATGGAAGGGCCGCTGCCCCATAGTGAGCTTAATGGCGAACTGATCGAGAGGAGCCGCGCGAAGCTCCAGACCGTCTCGATGGCGCGCCGCGTCCTCGACATCATCGCGACCAGTCCCGAAGCCTCGCGGGCGCCAACCTGGCGTCTGGCCGACCATGCCGGGCCGCTGGCGCAGGGCGTCTTGGCTCGCAAATCGGGACAGCCGCTCAGCGAGGGGGTTCCTGGCATCTACACGAGGGCGGGGTTTTACGGAACCTTCCTGCGATTGCTGCCGCAAGTGGCTGACGCTGTCGCTGCAGAAGGCTGGGTTCTCGACTCACAGGTAGTCGCGCCGATTGCAGCCGGTGATGTGAGCCAGAAGCTGCGGCGTTCGGCGGCGGATCTCTACGCTCAGGAGTTCGCGTTGCACTGGGACCAGCTCATTGGCGATATGTCCATCCGCCCGTCTGGGGGTATCGATGACGCGCTGCGCACCTTGAACACGCTGTCCGCGCCGACGTCACCAATGCGCCTGTTCCTTTTCGCGGCGGCGCAGGAGCTAAAGCTCAAGCAACCACCGGCTCCCGAGGACGGCTTGACTAAAGGTGACAGTGTCCCCCAGGGCGAGGTGTTGCCAAGCGAGCTCGAGGCACTCTTCCGGTCTCAACCGGCCGCGGACACGCCTGAAGCTCACGTCCAGCTCTATATGGGCGATCATTTCCGGTGGCTGCACCAGCTGGTCGAAGTGCCGTCGAACAGCCAAGCGGGCGCGCAGGCGCCGATCGACAGTGCTCTCCGGGATCTCGGCGAACTGTATCGCTCCCTCAGCCAGGCGCAGGGGCTGGCGGGTTCGAACATCTTGGAACACAACGGGCAGGCGGGCGTCGCCATCCAACAGATCGAGGCGGGGGCGGCCGATCTGCCCGAACCCATCCGGCAATGGATCCTCGGCCTCAGCCGCCACAGCTCGGACCTAACCGTCAGCGGCATGAGGCGCGGGTTGGCGAGCGGTTGGGCGGGCGGCCCCGGCGATTTGTGCCGACGGGCTACCGAAGGACGGTATCCCTTCGCGAGCGGATCCCGCCGGGATATCCCTTTGAGCGATTTCGCCCGACTGTTCGGCCGCAAGGCGGAGATCGACACTTTCTTCGCCGAGAACCTTTCCCCATTCGTCGACAAATCCAAAGGTTCGTGGCAGTTTCGGCCAACGAGCGGTGTCGATTTCCCTATCGGCCGCAATACCTTGGCCCAGTTCCAACGGGCAGCCACGATCCGCGACACCATGTTCGATGATGCCGGCCAGGTGTCAGTTGGATTCCTGCTCACCGTCGCCGAGACCGATCCGTTGACAGACCAGGTGGTGGTAGACATCGACGGCCAGCGCCTCGAACATCGACGAGGAACGGCCGCCGCGGCCATGCATTTCCATTGGCCTACGGCCGGCGGCGTCGGCGGCGCTTCCGTCGCTTTCATCGGTTTTCAAGGCGCCACCCTCTCCAAGAGCGGCCATTGGGCGCTGTTTCGCCTCTTAAATGAGGCGGATAAGCAGCCATTGGGAGGAGGGGACCTTATTCAGGTACGACTGGTGTCCGGTCGCCATTGGGCGGTTTTTAACCTCCAGCCTGACAGCGTGATGAGCCCGTTGTCACGCAATCTGCTGTCAGAATTCCGATGTCCAGATTTCTTATGAACGCCGGGATAGCATCCGACTGGCGCTGGGAAAGCCCTATGGGGTCACGAGACGCCCACGCAGGTCTGCGGCGGGAGAGGTCGGCATGTCGGTTGCCGGCCGGATCGGAGGCGGTCACGGCTGCGACTGGCGGCGATCGTCGCTTGATCTCGGCGCGCCGCTTTCCCGCTCGACTCGACCGCTGGAGAGCGCGGTCACCTCCATCAGGCAGATCTTCGGGAAGTTGGGTGATCAGATCCTGTCCCACCCTATCAACCGACGTACACTGATCTAGAACAGGAAACTGGAGAGATATAATGGCCGGAATGAAGCACAATAGGACAAGAGCGAAGAAATTTCTGCAGTTGATCGACCAGACGAAGAACAGAGCGGATTTGGAGTTCTGCTTTGCGGTTGGCACGGTTGGCGATCTGCGGAAGCCTGCTGTCCTGGTGAGTAAGAAAAAGCTCAATGGATTGGCACAAACTTTGAAAAACATGCCTTTTGAAGATGATGAGGATAGTAGTAAGGAGAACTTTTCGCTTCTGCGGAGAGGCACGGGCAGGATGAACGAAAACGGCGTTATCCTCGTCAAGTTGGCTGATGGTGGAAAGGCCGGGTTCCCGCAGGTCCAAAAGGTGATGAAGAAGTATTTCGTGAACTTCCGCATGAGGTTGCCTGACATGCAGGAAGCAGGAATCTTAACTGAAGAAGACATTCAGCAGTTTGAGATGAACGCCGAGGAGAACTCCCAATTTCTTCCGCCCGACGACTCTGAAGAATTCAATCGGCCGATGACGGCGCTCGATAGCGCGGAAGGGAACTCTGCAGGGAGTGTTGAAGAAACTGAAGAGAGAAGCAAGCGTGAAGGCGGGGCTGAGCTCCTGGAGCAGCTTCTCCCGGAAGTGAAGGAGGGCATTGCCGCCGCGGCCGCGACCATTTCCAATCACGCAGTAAGTCTCAGCGCGCAAATTGGCGCGGGACAGACCGCAGAGTTGTCCCATCTGACCACGAAGATCGCGGATTGGCTGCAACGTGTGCTGGCTGCGACGCCTCCGGAAGAGCAGGAGGCAACGCTGCACAACTTCGCCGGCCGACTTCTGTTGATGCTGGCCTATCCTGAGAATCTGCGAAATCTTCAATATGTGGATGACATGCCCGATGGGGCGGGGCAGGGCGAGACAAACGGCGACCGCCGCGAAGAGGTCGTGGTGAATGGGATCGATCTGAACAGAGTTCCAACGGGCGCTCTCGATCAAGACGAGGTAGTAGAGTCCTTGTTCCGTCTGATCAAGGCAAAGGCTCAGGAGCGACAACTTTCTTATCCGCTAGAGAACGCGAATTCTGAGAGGATTGCGAAGATAGTGTCGTCGCAATGGCCGAAGGAACTAGGCGATGCAGCCCGTAGGCGCGCGGTTGTGGAGCGTCTGATCGCAGCGGTGGTCCCGCGGCCCGGTAACGATGATCAACTTCTGGTCCTTCTTGGCATCGCAGACCAGCCCGAACGGACCAAATCCATCGAGAACTCGGTCGAAAGTATCATAGCTATATGGCAGGCTCATCTCGACACTGCCTTGACGCTGCGGGATGAGGTAAAGAGCAAGATCAACCAGATGGTCGATGTGGAAGCCCGCGGCGGAACGTGGAGGTATGTCGACGACATCTTCCTGCAGTTCGGAGGAGAGCTTTCAGATCAGCTCTCCGCCATCACCGAACGCAACGGTGAGGCACTGTCGAGCGCGACCGAGCGTGTCCGAACCACAGTCCAGAAGAAGCTCGATTATCTCAACGGCAGCGACATTGTAGCCATGCTTGACAATCCTCCAATCGACATCGGTCCGGGCACTATAGGGCAGACGCTGCGGGAAGGGCTCGCGGCCATCACCGATGGACTGAAGCGCATCGAAACCTCGCGCGCCGCGCCCGCCGCGTAATAATCGCCTGTTCTCGATGCCGGCCGACCCACCGGAAGGCCGGGCGAGCAGGCCATCAACGGCCTCATCAGCGACGGAAGGAGTTCCGCCGCTCAGGTGGGTCAGCGAAGCGGTGAAGGAGCGGCGCACCAACAGAGGCTCTTCGGCTCTTCTTCATCGGCTGCCGCTTCAACGACCAGATGCTGCGCGCCTACGCCCGACAGATCATGACGCGATCCAACGCACCACGTTTTGCGGTGCTGGATGCGGCAGCGCCGACCAACAACCAACGCCGTTTCCTTGCAGCAAGCCCGATCACGCTTATCGACGTGCCGACTGGCGAAGCTGCGGCTAGGCTTATCGGCTGAAAACCAGAGTAGAGAAGGAGTGTTGCGGGTACGACGATACACGAGGATTTCGGAGGTCGGTCGTCGGCACCGACGTCGGAGGCGGATTTGCCGTAAACGTTGATCATCACGGCCGCTGTTTGAAAGTGCCGCTCGCCTTGCTATGAATCCACCCATCCCTTTTTTGCACGCATTCCATCCAAACAAACAATTTTACTGGTCAAAACAATTGCCCTTAGAAAAAACGCTGAAGAGCGCTGTGCAGAACGATTGTGTGGAGTTCTAAAAATGGGTCCTCAGGTTCGGTAGAGACTGTGCTGGAAAACGAGTTGGAGCACTCTGTCAGTTGCCTGGCCTCGATTGTTATCACGTTGGACGTGATCGGCCAAATCTTGGCCGTTGCTTCTGCCGTTTCAGTGCTAATGGGCTCTCACAAGAAGCACTGTTGCCTGGTCGACTAAATCTGTGAGTGCATCCCTCACAATGACTAGAAGCCAGAGCAGGCGCGCTCGCAGCCGCAAGGACATGATCTGCGTCTTTTGCAGGAACACCAAACCTCGTGATTTTCTTGCGGCTGTCGGGCCGAAATATGAAGGACTGAGTAATGTGGATAGGTTACGTGCAGTTCTGCTGCAAATGCTTCGGTCAGGGTTTCCGTGCGGCGTCGCAACTATAGCATCAAGAAGGTTGCGCAGCATCGATTGTCGGCAATGTCGCCGAGCCGGTCGCTATTAGTATCGGCTTCGCCTGTGAGCTCTATCTGACACGTCAAACACAAGCTTTGAACTTACGAAAGCCGGCGGTCGGGCCAGAGCGACCTACCTTTCGAAACGGACTGGAGAGCAACATGCTGTGTCTAGGGCTGAGTGGGCGTCTAAGCAGAGTCTACGAAAATTCGTTCGATCTACCGAACAGCTTTATGCACAATGGGGCTGCGGTTCGCGTTCGCGACGGCCGAATGATAGCGGCAGTCGAGGAGGAGCGCCTTAACCGGATCAAGCACTCCAACACGCTACCAATTCGTTCGATTCAATATTGCCTCGCATCTGCAGGTGTTCAGCTCAGCGACATCGACCGCATCGCGTATTATGCAACCGAGGCCTATTGCAACGCTGTGCTCGAGCGCGTGCGCCTCTCTCACCCAAGCACCCCAGTATCGGATGCGAGGCTGTTGCAACGGGCTCGGGGAGGTCGACACGGGCTCTATATTCCTGTGGGACACCCCGATGTTCCATGTGATCGCCATCGTCACACAGATCTGGCCGCCCATTGGACGCGTGATGGCACAATGCCATGGAGGTTGTCACCCGCGCTCCACCGCCGAGATGAACTCGAAAAACGTTGGACCCGGAATTGATTGTTGAGGAATGAACTTCATGAAACGCAATGTAGAAAAAGAGGTGACGGATCAACTCGCTTATAGGCGAAAGATGTTGCAAGATTGGAGAGGAGAGCGCCTCACTGGACACCAGATAAACCTAGCATCAATAGACCTCAACCTCCTGGTGGCGCTCGAGGCTCTGCTCGAATACCGGAACGTGACGCACGCGGGCCAGCACATCGGGCGGAGTCAACCGGCGATGAGCCGGGCACTGGGAAGGCTGCGCGGCTTGTTCAATGATGATCTCCTGGTGCGGTCTTCAACGGGTTTGATCCCAACGCCGCAAGGCGAACATTTGGCTCAAAGGCTGCCGTCGGCACTGCGTACGATCCGAGAGATGGTGACAAGCCGCAGCGTAATCTCAAAAGAATGGGGGAGGGGGGCAACGCTGGCGATCCCCGATCATCAAGCTTTGGCTGTACTACCGCGCCTCCTGCCGTGGTTACGCGAGCGTGCCCCTCATCTCGACACACTCGCCTGTTTGCCGTTTGATCGTGCCGTGCGGGGGCTTGAGCAAGGTGATATTGATTTGGCCGTTGGGCATATTGACGTGCAACTGCCTGGCTATTTTCGGCGCAGTCTCTATACAGACCGCTTCGCGTGTTTGTTGCGCCACGACCATCCCGCGCTGGCGCAGGAATGGACGATCGACAACTTCGCGACCTTGCGTCACGCTGCCATCAGTACGGACTCCCCCGACCATTTCGGCCCGATCTACGACCACTTGCCCAACTTGCGAGAGGATCGTAGTCCCATACTTTTTTCCAGCGTTCTCACGGCAGCGGTGGTGGCTTCGGGGACGGATTTGGTATTGCTCGTCCCGCGCCGCGTTGCGACCCAAGTTTCCGCGATGCTGCCGCTTAGGGTTGTTGATCCACCCCTCGAGCCGGCACCGTACAAGGTCATGCTCATCTGGCACGAGCGGTGCCATCACGACCCGCAGCATAAATGGCTGCGCAAGGAGGTCGCCGCAGCGTTGGAGACGGGAGCAGACTGACACAAGAAGCGGTGATCGGGATGCTCCCGAAGCATCAAAGAGAGCAAACGGGGATTTTGCGCGGGGAGATGACCAAGGGCTCAGCGCTGCTGCGCCCGAGAGTGCCAGGCATGTTGGACGAATATCGAGACTTGGATGCCTATGTGCTCGCGGGGTCTGCTTGTATCCGGGCTTCTGCTGAGCTGCGGCTCGGCCCTGCAGTGGCGCGGATATCTTCGCGCCGGCTCTCGGATCGACCATTTTGATGGTGATCGTCAAGTGATCAACATTTATGTCAGCAGGCTCGCCGACACGGTCTGGCACTGCCGGACCGTTGGTTGAAAGACACAGCTTGATATCGGGGACCTCTGTGGCTCCGCGTGCAAATGTCGCCTTTGTCTTCTTCCGGTCATAACAGGCATCGCTTGGTCCGGCGATAAAGAGCACGGAAAGCTGAGGGACTTCATTGGCGACCGCAACGACCTTTCGCAGCGCCTGGTCAGGCGTCGGCCGGCTTTCGTTGGCGCAGTATTTACGATTGCAGTAGTTGCACTGGATATTGCAAGCTGGTGCGGCTACGACGTGCATGCGCGCGAAATAGTAGTGCGCTTGTTCTAAATAGCAGGAAAGGTCCGTGATTTTCTCCCAGACAGCCGGCTCGACGTGGTGCGGCTTTGCGGACGAACCGCACAATGACGCGGCGCAAGCAGTGGACTTCGCTGTGGCCAGCAGTTGGTTCATAGTTGTCGTGCTGGTCAGGTTCTTGAGCGAAATCATTGGTGGGGGCATTAAAGGCTCCGTTGCTGCTTAACTTGGCGGTTCAAGAAGCAAGGGCCATGCCAATGAAAATTGCTTAGGTTTTCAATTGGTTAGCGTTTTTTGTCCGGTTCCTCCATTTGCGACCCGACATAGGGCTGTCAGGCATTCGACAATAGACCTACACCGGTAAAATGGTGGCTCGCCTCGAGTGCTTGAGTTGAGGAGGCAGGTCGGGCCGCTCGACCACACCAGGCTTAGAACTTTCTTTCACCCCGATTTGATGCCCGCGGATGGCATAACCAGCCGAACGTGGGGTGACGCCGAGAGGCGAGCCGCCTGGCCCCAGATTTCTCCCTCGCGTCGATCAGCCGCTCCCGCTCGGTCAGACGAGCCCGATTGGGAGCCAGGCAGGATCGTTCGGATCACAGGCTTTGGAGGAGACTTCGCCGAGACAGGCACCGGCAGCCCCGGCGGCCGCAAACGGGGATCCAGTCGACATTGGTCTCTTTCTGGCGAACTCGTCGATCGCATTGTCGCCGAATGGACCGTTACCTACCTTCCACACAAGCGCAGAGAGGCCCTGGCTGTTCTTGCAGACAAAATCCAACGCACCAATGGTCCTTGATTGCGCGGGAGTTGCTGTCCTACGCACGCTGTTTGAGTTCACAGACGTTCCCTGGGAAGTGGCATTGCGAGACCAAGTCAAGCGCCGACGGCGCGAATGTCCGTTCGCAGATGCATAGAACGCCATTTTCAACTCAAGACCAGACTTGCGACGGGCCATGGACCACGAAAATGGGTCGAATTGCATGATCGCGAACGATCCGCGACTGTCCTATCGGTATTGCCGCGGGATAGACGGGCGGACGAGGCGGGGCTGCGCAGCTCCTTCTGGCCTGATGCGCAGGACGTTCACGGAGCGTATCCGGGCTCCGCCGAGGGATTCATTGAGTTCACGCTTGGTGTCTTCAAGACCGAACCGCGTAACATCCACCAGATCACCAACGTTCTGATTGAGTTTATCAGCCCGACTGAAGCAGCTGTCGAGAGCTACTTCACTGCGCTCCAACGAGGGCCGGACTGCGGCCGGATCATACTTGCCAGGTTTCTCCTATGTGGTCGATATTGCGACCATTTTCAGAAAAGGGAAGGGGAGTGGAGAATTGCCGACCGCACAGTGGTCTATGATTGGCTCGAGGAGCAGACACAGCAGGCGGCGTCGCCAGAGATTGAGCGGTTCGGTTTCAGGCAGCCGATCGGAACATCGCATTCTAACGACCCGGTCTATACGCTCGGAAGCGGCAAAGAGCATGAAAGCCGAGGCGGAATAGCGGCGCGTTCAGCTGGTGCCGAACTCTTCTTTTCCGGGACGTGGTGCTAACTTGCTGTCATCTGGCTCCTTTAGCGTTAGATCGCATACGCCGGAGCAGGAGAAGCTAATCCATGAAGCAAGCAGACACCCGCCGTCATTACACGCGCTGCAGGCGGGATTGGCCGCGCTCTGGTCGATGCCTTTGCGACAAACGGCGACATTGTCGTTGCCGTGGATCTTCCTGGAAGCGGAACGGTGCGGTGCGGCGTTGCCGCGCGGCCCTGTGATCTTCAATGTGGCCTCGCTGGGCGGGTTGCTGGGCGATCCCAGACGCAACGGCTACGCTGCCTGGAAGGGGCCTGATCTTGATCACGAAAAGTTTGGCATGCGAGTTGGCGTCGCGTCGAGTGGGCCTGACGGCCATAAGAGCTCGGCTATGTGCGCACGCCGATGGTCGAGAACTGGAACGCGCCGACGAGACGGATCTCGCCGCTATTCGCCGACGCGTGCCGATGGGGCCCATGGGCGCGTCCCGATGATGTCGACCGGACCGTGCGGTTTCCGGTCAGCTCGCACGTTGATCATTCATCGACATCGTGTCGGACGGTCGCCTTGGGCTTGGCGACGGGTCCGGATACGAGCGATTCGAGTTCAAGCGCTTCGGTGTCGTTATTCATGAGGCGCCTGGGGAGTACCTGGGTGATCTTTTACGGGCTCAACCAGAAGGTTTTCGAACCCGACGGCCATTATCAGAAGATACCCCAAACGGCGATATCGTTGCGGACCACCCAGAAGCCAGCCCCGCCAATCTGCATCGCGGCAGGATCGGAGTGCAGCATGAGGCGGGCCGTCGCAGAGAGTCGCAGCAATTATTGCAGTCTCTAATCTTCGCCTGCGTCCTCCCGTAATACAAGGGCGTATCAACTCAGAGCTTGTGAAGCTTTTGAGATGGTGCGGTTTTGGCCGGTCTTGGCTGGCCGATGCAGTCGAGCGTCAGACGATTGCGCGCTGCGTTCGGATGGTCGCGTATGGGCGCTGGGTGATGGCCTTGGCTTAGCCGTTGGCGAGCCGATGGCCTTGCAAGATATTGTTGGTGAGTGCGTAGCAGAGCACGACGGCCTGGACCTTTTCGATGCCGCGCACCGTCAATTGTCGCAGATTCCAGTTGCGCCAGCGGGCATGGATGCATTCGCAGATCGAGCGGGGTTTGTACTGAGCCTTGCCGGTCTCGCTTGCCATGCGGGCTCGCCAGGCCGACACACCCGGACCGTCGCCGCGCCGCGGCAAGAAGGGATCGGTTCCGTGCTTGGACTGAGTGGGCGGACAAAAGACCTCAACCCCTTCGCCGTGCGCCCACTCGATATCTTCAGCGCTGCCAAAGCCGCCATCGGCGAGATAGCGCCGCGGCAGATGGCCGCTTAGCGCGCGCAACCGCTCCAGCATCGGCCGCATGAGGCCGTGATCGGAGCCGGCATTGGTCACCTCGAGCCCGACCACGAACTGCTCACCGGCCGTGCTCGCAACCTGCACATTATAACCCGGGCGGAAGCCGCCGTCGGCCATCTTCATCACCCGCGCCTGTGCATCCGTGCTGGAGGCGCGCGGCTCCTTCGGCTTTTTGCGATTGCCGCGCTTTTCTTCGCGCGCCTGGCGATGGCGCTCGATCTCGTCAAGAGCGACCTGGGCTGCTCTGAGCCGCTCGCCGCGCTCGCGCGCCGCCCGCTCCCTGGCCGCCTCGATGCGCCGAGTGCTGGCATCCGAACGCGCATCGACCTCGTGCTTGAGCTGATCCACAACCGCCTCGGCAATGGAAAGATGCCGATCAAGCGTCGCCTTGCGGCCGAACGAGGCGGCCCCCGCGCTTGCCCGGACCCGCACGCCATCCTGCGCCAGACAATCGAGAGTGACGAGGCCGGCATCGGCAAGCGCCGCCAGATGCTCGGCAAGCAGCCGGTCGAGCAGATCGGCGCAACCAACCCGAAAGTCCGAAAGCGTGTGGTAGTTCATCGAGACACCGCCGCACAGCCAGCGATAGACGTCGTGGCTCCCGCACTGCCGTTCCAGCGCCCGCGCGCTGCCGACGCCGTCGCTGCTGGCATAGAGCCACAGCGCCAGCAAAAGCCGTGGCGAAATCGGTGGATGGCCTGGCCGGTGCTCACGCGCTTTGATCCGATCTTCGAGCGTGCTCAGATCCAGCCCCTCGACATAGCTCCAAATGACCCGCACCGCGTGATCCTGGCCGATCAAGCTGTCGATATCGACGGCACGCAACTCGACCTGATCGCGCACCGGCTCACGCATGCGCGCCGCCCCGCGCCCCACCTGAGCACTTCGCCGCGCTCCATGCACCGGCAATCCTTCGAACAGGTCGTCGCCCACCATCATCCTCCAAGCAAATCAACGACCCAACAGAATCACAATCCAATCGCCTCCGCCACCAAACATTCACAGGCTCTCAGCCGGCGGCGCAAAAAGTCCTCACGATGAGGCAAGCTTTTAGCCGCGGTTCAAATTGAGGTGTTCGAAGTACCAAGACGGGTCATCATCGGATGAATCTGTCTCGACACTGGCGTCACTCGAATGCTCCTCGACACCTGCTTCATCGTCGCTAAGATACTCCACGGTTTTAGAGAGATAACTCCAAGGTTTGTCGGCGCGCTGCCATCCACCCTTGCTATTCTTTGTCCACTTGTCGGGATGTTGCGTAGGGTCGAGCACCCAGCGATTTTCACCCACATCAACGAAACCCATCTGCTCTAGACGGGTTCCCATCTCCGGCGTAGCGGGACGTGACATGATCAACGGCTGTTCGCCGTCGAGTTGAAGTTGATGTTCGAGCAGAATATCGCCTGCGTTCTCGACAAGCGGATGAGTAACGCGAAGGTCTACAATCGACGTGATTCTTTTTCGACCGGGAAATAGTTCCCGCCACGGCTCGTTTTCGATGCTAAATCCATCCTCTGTTCTTAAAAGCCCAACGCTTCGTTCTCCCAGATCATAGCTGAAATATCGCGCGCTGGGCGTATCATTGTCGGTGCCGCCGTAGAGTCGAGCGATGGTAGCCGTACGCAGGGCTTTAGAGGACACGAAGGGCGAGTACTCTTGTGGATTGACGGAAATGTGCTTGATTTCATCACCGTAAAATTCCCTTACTTTTCTGGCAAATGTCGATCTGTCGAGCACCTTAATTGGAGGTTCGGAAGAGAGCGAGTATGGTCGCGTTGGCGACGAAGGCGAAAGAGCATGGGGATCTGGCGTTGATCGGGACGGCATGCCCGTAAGCGTTTGTGCCCCGGTCATATTCTCGATCCACCCCGCCATGGCCCGGGTGCGATCATCTTCCTCGGAAATGTTGTAGCACAGCGATCGTTCTGAGTTATCCATGGCGGTCTCTCCTGAGAGTGAAAGGTGTGATGAAGCGCATTCTTTTCAGTCGCTTCACATGGGAACGGTGCGCTCACATGTCCGGCCTATAAAGCGGATACGTGACTGCTAGACTCGATGAAGCGGGCGGTGCGCGTTGCATGCGCCGCTCCTGATCCCTTTACCTCAGCCCAAGCCTCGAGGATCCGCGAAAGCGTGGCTCCCTTCGCCAGACCATCGTCGAATCGGCTGACAGTCCGTCGGAGGTGTCTGCGCCGCGGCAGGGCTAAGATTAGCTTGAATGTTAGAGGCGTCTCGGAAAATTTTACCGCCCCGCGGGCCTGTTCTGTTTTCACCGTTGTTGGTCTCCAATTGCAGATTACGCATATGCTAGTGCAACCGGACTGGTCGCCATCATGCAAAATCGATATTCTAAAATGCTTTGGAAAAGCGGAGCCACGTAGACCCCTTAGGTGGTGAAGGTTCTGAGGAGTAGGTGGGCATCAGTGTTTTTTCGATCGTGTCCATGGGAGTGGGGTAGCTGACGGCTGATTGCCGTGCTTTCCGAGGTCGGGTCGGAGGGGATATCAGCGTGCCACAGCGGGCAGGCTGATTTGGGGCTCATCTCATTTGGCCATGGTCTCAAGTGTCAGATACCTGGCACGCTGGACGGCCCATTCATCATTCTGTTCGAGCAGCAGTGCGCCGACGAGACGGACGATGGCTTCGTCGTTCGGAAAGATGCC
>NZ_NWSZ01000043.1:0-37086 GCF_002531885.1 Rhizobium sp. L9
AAGAAAAGCTGCGCTTCGCTATCCGCGAAGGCGGCCGCACCGTCGGCGCCGGTATCGTCGCTTCGATCGTCGAGTAATTCATTCGGCCACTCCGGTGGGGTGGCCGATTCGATGACAATATTATGATGCAGGCGGCGTAAGCCGCTTGCTTATTACACAGAAATGTAGCAAATGGCGCGCGAGCGCGATTTGCGTGCCGCTTTGGACGACGAAGCGGTGACTGAACAAGCAAATAAGGTGGGCTAGAAGGCCCTGAAGACTGGATAGGGACGCCGGGCATCGGCGCCCTCTCGATCTTTGAAACCGGTGGTCCGCCTTAGGAAGAAAGAACAACCCGTGTCTTGTTGAGAGACATGTGGAAAACAAACACAAGGATAACGTCGAATGAACGGCCAAAATATCCGCATTCGCCTGAAGGCGTTCGATCACCGGATTCTCGATGCTTCCACGCGCGAGATCGTGTCGACGGCGAAGCGCACCGGTGCAAGCGTCCGGGGCCCCGTTCCGCTTCCGACCCGCATCGAGAAGTTTACGGTCAACCGGTCCCCGCACATCGACAAGAAGAGCCGCGAACAGTTCGAGATGCGCACGCATAAGCGCCTGCTCGACATCGTAGACCCGACACCGCAGACGGTAGACGCGCTGATGAAGCTCGATCTCGCCGCCGGTGTCGATGTTGAGATCAAGCTCTGAGCTTGCTCGAGCTGAGTTGGAAGGATTGAACCGATGCGTTCAGGTGTGATTGCACAGAAGGTGGGAATGACCCGCGTCTACAACGACGCCGGCGAGCATGTCCCGGTAACGGTACTGCGTATGGACGGCTGCCAGGTCGTTGCCACGCGCACTGTCGAAAAGAATGGCTATACCGCAGTTCAGCTCGGTGCCGGCCAGGCGAAGGTAAAGAACACGTCGAAGGCGATGCGCGGCAACTTTGCCGTTGCCAACGTCGAGCCGAAGGCCAAGCTCGCAGAATTCCGCGTGTCGGAAGACAATCTGCTGGAGATCGGCACGGAGCTCAAGGCGGGTCACTTTGCCGCCGGTCAGCTCGTCGATGTGACGGGTACGACCATCGGTAAGGGTTTTGCCGGCGCCATGAAGCGCCACGGTTTCGGCGGTCTGCGCGCCACGCACGGTGTGTCGGTTTCGCACCGTTCGCACGGTTCGACCGGCTCGCGCCAGGATCCGGGCAAGGTTTTCAAGAACAAGAAGATGGCTGGTCACATGGGCCAGACGCGCGTCACGACGCAGAACCTGGAAGTGGTTTCGACCGACGAAGATCGCGGTCTGATCCTGATCAAGGGTGCTGTTCCCGGTTCCAAGGGTGCCTGGATCATCGTGCGCGACGCCGTCAAGTCGGCCGCGAAGTAAGGGAGCCAGATCAATGGAATTGAACGTCAAGACCCTCGAGGGAAAAGACGCCGGGAAGGTCTCCCTTTCGGACGAGATTTTCGGCCTCGAGCCCCGCGAAGACATTCTCGCCCGCGTTATCCGCTGGCAGCTTGCCAAGAAGCAGCAGGGCACGCACAAGGCAAAGGGCCGCGCTGAAGTTTCGCGCACCGGCGCCAAGATGTACAAGCAGAAGGGTACGGGCCGCGCTCGTCACCATTCGGCTCGCGCTCCGCAGTTCCGCGGCGGCGGCAAGGCCCATGGCCCGGTCGTTCGCAGCCACGAGCACGACCTTCCGAAGAAGGTTCGCGCACTCGGCCTTCGCCATGCCCTTTCGGCCAAGATCAAGGCTGATGACGTCATCGTCATCGACAACCTGGTCGCAGCTGAAGCCAAGACCAAGGCTCTCGCGTCTGCTTTCGAGACGCTCGGCCTGACCAACGCCCTCTTCATCGGCGGTGCAGAGCTTGACGGCAACTTCAAGCTTGCAGCGCAGAACATCCCGAACATCGATGTTCTGCCGATCCAGGGCATCAATGTTTACGACATCGTGCGCCGCGGCAAGCTCGTGCTTTCCAAGGCTGCGGTTGAAGCGCTAGAGGAGCGATTCAAGTGACCGATCTTCGCCACTACGATGTGATCGTCTCTCCGGCGATCACCGAAAAGTCCACGCTGGTATCTGAAAACAACCAGGTTGTTTTCAATGTCGCCAAGCAGGCGACAAAGCCGGAAATCAAGGCTGCTGTCGAGGCGCTGTTCGGCGTCAAGGTTACGGCCGTCAACACTCTGCTGCGTAAGGGCAAGACCAAGCGGTTCCGCGGTTTCGTCGGCAAGCAGAAGGACGTGAAGAAGGCTGTCGTGACGCTGGCTGAAGGCCAGACGATCGACGTCTCCACCGGTCTCTGAGGAATAAGAAAATGGCATTGAAAACATTCAATCCGACGACCCCGAGCCAGCGTCAGCTGGTCATCGTGGACCGCTCCTCGCTCTACAAGGGCAAGCCGGTCAAGGCGCTGACGGAAGGTCTGACCAAGAGCGGTGGTCGTAACAACCTCGGCCGCATCACGGCTCGCTTCATCGGTGGCGGTCATAAGCGCAGCTACCGACTGGTCGACTTCAAGCGTCGCAAGTTCGATGTCGAAGGCACGGTCGAGCGTATCGAATACGATCCGAACCGCACGGCTTTCATCGCGCTGGTGACCTATTCTGATGGCGAGCAGGCCTACATCATCGCTCCGCAGCGTCTCGCTGCCGGCGACAAGGTCATCGCTTCGGAGAAGGCTGTCGACGTCAAGCCCGGCAACACCATGCCGCTGCAGTACATCCCGGTCGGCTCCATCATCCACAATGTGGAAATGAAGCCGGGCAAGGGCGGTCAGATCGCCCGTTCCGCCGGTTCCTACGCGCAGCTCGTCGGTCGTGACCAGGGTATGGCGATCCTTCGCCTGAACTCCGGTGAGCAGCGCCTCGTAAGCGGCATCTGCCTTGCTTCGATCGGCGCCGTCTCAAACCCCGACCACGCCAACATCAACGACGGCAAGGCCGGTCGTACCGTCTGGCGCGGCAAGCGTCCCCATAACCGCGGTGTTGTCATGAACCCGGTCGACCATCCGCACGGCGGTGGTGAAGGCCGCACCTCCGGCGGTCGCCATCCGGTGACACCGTGGGGCAAGCCGACCAAGGGCAAGCGCACCCGGTCGAACAAGTCGACCGACAAGATGATCATGCGCTCGCGTCATCAGCGTAAGAAGTAAGAGAGGAAGTCTCCAATGGCTCGTTCAGTATGGAAAGGTCCGTTCGTTGACGGCTATCTTCTCAAGAAGGCTGAGAAGGTTCGTGAAGGCGGACGTGCAGAAGTGATCAAGATCTGGAGCCGTCGCTCCACGATCCTGCCGCAGTTCGTCGGTCTTACCTTCGGCGTCTACAACGGCAGCAAACATGTCCCGGTCAGTGTCAATGAAGACATGGTCGGTCACAAATTCGGTGAATTCTCTCCGACCCGCACCTACTACGGTCACGGCGCGGACAAGAAGGCGAAGAGGAAGTAACAATGGGCAAGGCAAAAGCCGAACGCCGGCTGAAGGACAACGAGGCGCAAGCAGTCGCCCGCACGCTCCGTGTCAGCCCCCAGAAGCTCAACCTGGTTGCTGCGGCCATCCGCGGCAAGAAGGTAGAGCGTGCACTCGCTGAGCTGGAGTTCTCCCGCAAGCGCATCGCGGGCGCTGTCAAGAAGACGCTCGAATCCGCGATCGCCAACGCCGAGAACAACCACGATCTTGACGTCGACGCGCTCGTCGTCGCCGAAGCCTACGTCGGCAAGTCGATCGTCATGAAGCGTTTCCACGCTCGTGGCCGCGGTCGCGCGTCGCGCATCGAAAAGCCCTTCGCGCACCTGACGATCGTCGTTCGTGAAGTGCAGGCAGCAGAGGAGGCCGCATAATGGGTCAGAAAATCAATCCGATCGGTTTCCGTCTCGGCATCAACCGTACTTGGGATAGCCGCTGGTTCGCGGACAATGCCGAGTATGGCCAGCTGCTGCACGAAGACCTGAAGATGCGCAAGTTCGTCATGAGCGAACTGAAGCAGGCAGGCATCTCCAAGGTGGTCATCGAGCGTCCGCACAAGAAGTGCCGCGTCACGATCCACTCGGCTCGTCCGGGCCTGATCATCGGCCGTAAGGGCGCCGACATCGACAAGCTCCGCAAGAAGCTGTCGGACATGACCAATTCGGAAACGCACCTCAACATCGTCGAAGTGCGCAAGCCCGAAGTCGACGCGACGCTGGTCGCTCAGTCGATCGCCCAGCAGCTCGAGCGCCGCGTGGCTTTCCGCCGCGCCATGAAGCGCGCCGTTCAGTCGGCAATGCGTCTTGGAGCCGAAGGCATCAAGATCACCTGCGCCGGTCGTCTCGGCGGTGCTGAAATCGCCCGTACTGAATGGTACCGTGAAGGGCGCGTGCCGCTGCACACGCTGCGCGCCGACATCGATTACGGCACGGCAGAAGCCGAAACCGCATTCGGTATCTGCGGCATCAAGGTCTGGATCTTCAAGGGCGAAATCCTTGAGCACGATCCGATGGCTTCCGAACGTCGCGCGCTGGAAGGCGACGCACAGGGTCCGGCAAGCCGCGAACGCGACCGTGGCGATCGTCGCCGCGAACGCGACAACGCGTAATTAGCGCTGGCGAAAGATAAGCTCGGAGAAGTAAGAAAATGTTGCAGCCAAAGCGTACTAAGTACCGCAAGCAGTTCAAGGGCCGCATCAAGGGCGTTGCCAAGGGCGGTTCTGACCTGGCATTCGGCGAATTCGGCCTGAAGGCTCAGGAGCCCAACCGCGTCAACGCACGCGAGATCGAAGCGGCCCGCCGCGCGATCACGCGCTACATGAAGCGCGCCGGCCGTGTATGGATCCGCGTGTTCCCGGACGTTCCGGTAACCGCAAAGCCGACCGAAGTCCGTATGGGCAAAGGTAAGGGCTCCGTTGAGTACTGGGCATGCAAGGTCAAGCCCGGTCGTATGATGTTCGAGATCGACGGCGTCAGCGAAGAGATCGCCCGCGAGGCGCTTCGCCTCGGCTCTGCCAAGCTCTCGGTCAAGACGCGCTTCGTTCAGCGCATTGCAGAGTAAGGGATTGAGCTCATGAAAGCCTCAGACGTTCGCGCGCTCAGCGCCGACCAACTCAAGGACGAGCTTGCCAAGCTGAAGAAGGAGCAGTTCAACCTGCGCTTCCAGAAGGCGACCGGCCAGCTCGAAAAGTCCTCGCGCATCAACGAAGTCCGCAAGGACATCGCTCGCGTCAAAACCATTGCCCGCCAGAAGGCGGCAGAAGTTAAGGCCTAAAGGAAGAAAAACATGCCGAAGCGCATCCTGCAGGGCGTCGTCGTTGGCGACAAGAACGAGAAGACGGTAGTGGTTCGCGTTGAGCGTCGTTTCGCTCACCCGCTGCTCCAGAAGACCGTTCGTCGTTCCAAGAAGTACAAGGCCCACGACGAAAACAACCAGTACAAGATCGGCGATACCGTATCCATCGAGGAATGCGCGCCGATCTCCAAGGACAAGCGCTGGACGGTCATTGCCGCCCAGGGCAAGTAACAGAATTTTGCGCGAGGCCTTGCGTCTCGCCGAAATATCTGTATGAAGCAGCGTCAGAACGCTCGAATGCCGGGCGTTCTTTTGCTTTGAGCGCACGGAAGGTCCCGTTCGGGAAACCACCCTGGCACGATCGACCCCGCGCTATTCAGCTATGCCGTGTTTTTGCCTGCCGTTGCGGTGGGTTGGCCGGCGAACATTTTCATAAGCCGGGGTAGGGGGCTTAGGCCCAACCATTCCGGTAAACCAAGAAGGCGACCTGATATGATTCAGATGCAAACAAACCTCGACGTCGCGGACAATTCCGGCGCACGTCGTGTCATGTGCATCAAGGTGCTGGGCGGCTCGAAGCGCAAGTATGCCTCGATCGGCGACGTCATCGTCGTTTCGATCAAGGAAGCGATCCCGCGCGGCCGCGTGAAGAAGGGTGACGTGATGAAGGCGGTTGTCGTTCGCACCGCCAAGGACATCCGTCGTCCGGATGGCTCCGTCATCCGCTTCGACACCAACGCAGCAGTCCTCATCGACAACAAGAAAGAGCCGATCGGTACCCGTATCTTCGGACCGGTTCCGCGCGAACTTCGCGCCAAGAACCACATGAAGATCATCTCGCTGGCTCCCGAAGTACTGTAAGGAGCGAAGCGATGCAGAAGATACGTAAAGGCGACAAGGTCGTCATGCTCGCTGGCAAGGACAAGGGCCGCACCGGCGAAGTCGTTCAGGTCATGCCGAAGGAAGATCGTGCCGTCGTCCGTGGCGTCAACGTCGTGAAGCGCCACCAGCGCCAGACGCAGACCCAGGAAGCCGGCATCATCAACAAGGAAGCCCCGGTCCACCTGTCCAACATTGCAATCGTCGACAAGGACGGCAAGCCGACCCGCGTCGGTTTCAAGGTCGTTGACGGCAAGAAGGTCCGCGTGGCCAAGCGTTCTGGAGAAGTGATCGATGGCTGAGGCAAAATACGAGCCGCGGCTCAAGAAGGAATATGTCGAGCGCATCCGCAAGGCGATGCAGGAGAAGTTCTCCTACGCCAACGAGATGATGATCCCGAAGCTCGACAAGATCGTGATCAACATGGGTGTCGGTGAAGCGACCGCTGATTCGAAGAAGCCGACGGTTGCTGCCGCCGACCTCGCAGCGATCGCCGGTCAGAAGCCGGTCATCACCCGCGCACGCAACTCTATCGCAGGCTTCAAGGTCCGCGAAAACATGCCGATCGGCGCAAAGGTCACCCTGCGCGGCGCCCGCATGTACGAGTTCCTGGATCGCCTGGTCAACATCGCGCTTCCGCGCGTTCGCGACTTCCGCGGCCTGAACCCGAAGAGCTTTGACGGCCGTGGCAACTTCGCCATGGGCATCAAGGAGCACATTGTGTTCCCTGAAATCAACTACGACAAGGTTGATCAGATGTGGGGCATGGACATCATCGTTTGCACGACGGCGACGACCGACGACGAAGCACGGACTCTCCTGAAGGAGTTCAGCTTCCCGTTCCGTCAATAACCGTAACGACGAGCGTAGAAAAGGAACCTGACATGGCGAAGACAAGCGCAGTTGAAAAGAACAAGCGCCGCCGTAATACGGTCGCCAACCAGGCCGCAAAGCGGGCTGCGTTGAAGGCGATCATCATGAACCAGGCTCTTCCGATCGAAGAGCGGTTCAAGGCCTCGATCAAGCTGGCATCCCTGCCGCGCGATGGATCGAAGACCCGCATTCGCAACCGTTGCGAAGTATCGGGCCGTCCGCGCGCATACTACCGCAAACTGCGCATGTCGCGTATCGCGCTGCGTGAACTCGGCAATCTCGGCAAGGTGCCGGGCATCGTCAAGTCGAGCTGGTAAGGAGCAGGTTAGATGACAATGACTGATCCGTTGGGCGATATGCTCACCCGCATCCGCAACGGCGCTTCCCGCCGCAAGTCGTCGGTTTCGACGCCTGCATCCAAGCTCCGTGCGCGTGTTCTCGATGTCCTGCAGTCCGAAGGCTACATCCGTGGCTATTCCGTTGTCGATTTCGGCAATGGCAAGTCGGAGCTCAACATCGAGCTGAAGTACTATGAAGGCGCATCGGTGATCCGTGAGATCGGCCGTGTGTCGAAGCCGGGCCGCCGGGTGTATGTCTCGGTCAAGTCCATTCCGCAGGTCGCGAACGGCCTCGGCATCACCATCCTTTCGACTCCGAAGGGCGTGATGGCCGATCACCAGGCTCGCGAACAGAACGTTGGTGGCGAGGTTCTTTGCTCGGTCTTCTAAGATCGGGCAGGGATCTCCATAGCGAACAGACAGGATTGAAACATGTCTCGTATCGGTAAGAAGCCCGTTCAGGTGCCTGCTGGGATCACGGCTACGGTCGAAGGCCAGAAGGTTACCGCAAAGGGCCCGAAGGGCGAGCTGTTCTTCGTCGCTAACGACGAAATCAGCCTCAAGCTCGAAAACAACGCGGTCGTCGTGACGCCCGTAAACCAGTCCAAGGATGCGCGTTCGAAGTGGGGCATGTCCCGCACGATGATCGAAGGCATCTTCAAGGGCGTCAAGGACGGTTACGAGCGCAAGCTCGAAATCAACGGTGTCGGTTACCGCGCCGCCATGCAGGGCAAGAACCTGCAGCTGGCCCTCGGTTTCAGCCACGACGTGGTCTATGAACCGCCGGTCGGCATCTCGATCGCTGTTCCGAAGCCGACTGAAATCATCGTCAGCGGCATCAACAAGCAGCAGGTCGGTCAGGTTGCGGCCGAAATCCGCGAATATCGCGGTCCCGAGCCGTACAAGGGCAAGGGTGTCAAGTATGCCGACGAGCGGATCGTCCGCAAAGAAGGCAAGAAGAAGTAAGGATCACGCGAAATGGCTAGCAGGAAAGAAGCACTTGCACGTCGTGCCAACCGCGTGCGCCGTCATATCAAGTCGGTGGCCAATGGCCGTCCGCGCCTGTCGGTTCATCGCTCCTCGAAGAACATCTATGCCCAGATCATCGATGACGTGGCCGGCAAGACGCTTGCGTCCGCCTCCACCCTCGACAAGGATCTGCGCGGTTCTCTGAAGACCGGTGCCGATACCGCCGCCGCCGCCGCCGTAGGCAAGCTCGTCGCCGAGCGCGCCTCCAAGGCCGGCGTTACGGACGTCGTATTCGACCGTGGCGCCTTCATCTATCACGGCCGCATCAAGGCTCTCGCCGAAGCGGCCCGCGAAGGCGGTCTGACCTTCTGATCAGTTTCCGGCCGGGCGCTGTCGCTCCGGCCGGATTTTCGCCGGACCGCAGGCACTCCCTGGCAAGAAGGGGAGGCTAATGCGGTCCACATTCATTTGCCGATTGCACCCGGAAAAGAAAAAGGAAGAGGACAATGGCACAGGAAAGAAGGCCGCAGCGGGAAGACCGCCAGAGCCGTGAAGAGCGCGATAGCGAATTCGTCGACAAGCTGGTCGCGATCAACCGCGTCGCCAAGGTCGTCAAGGGCGGCCGTCGTTTTGGTTTCGCAGCACTCGTCGTCGTCGGCGACCAGAAGGGCCGCGTCGGCTTCGGCCACGGCAAGGCACGCGAAGTGCCGGAAGCCATCCGCAAGGCAACCGAAGCCGCCAAGCGCGAGCTGATCTTCGTACCGCTGCGTGATGGCCGCACGCTGCATCACGACGTCCATGGCCGCCACGGCGCCGGCAAGGTTCTGCTGCGCTCGGCCAAGGTCGGTACCGGCATCATCGCCGGCGGTCCGATGCGCGCCGTATTCGAAACGCTCGGCATGCACGACGTCGTCGCCAAGTCGACCGGTTCGTCGAACCCCTACAACATGGTTCGCGCCACCTTCGACGCTCTGAAGCACCAGGTTCACCCGAAGGACATCGCAGCTCAGCGCGGCATCAAGTATGCAACGCTGCAGGCTCGTCGTAGCGCCTCCGGCAACGCCTCTGAAGAATAAGAGGAGCTGACCAATGGCCAAGGCTACCAAGAAGGCTGAAGCGAAGACTGTCACGATCGAACAGATCGGCAGCCCGATTCGCCGTCCGGACGTTCAGCAGCGCACGCTGATCGGTCTCGGACTGAACAAGATGCACCGTCGCCGCACGCTGGAGGATACTCCTTCCGTTCGCGGCATGATCCGTGCTGTCCAGCATCTCGTTCGCATCGTCGACGAGAAGTGAGACGGAGGAAACGCTCATGAAACTCAATGAAATCAAGGACAACGAAGGCTCGACCCACAGCCGCAAGCGCCTCGGCCGCGGTATCGGCTCGGGCTCCGGCAAGACGGCTGGTCGCGGTGTCAAGGGTCAGAAGTCCCGTTCCGGCGTCGCCATCAACGGCTTCGAAGGCGGCCAGATGCCGATCTATCGTCGCCTGCCGAAGCGCGGCTTCAATAACATTTTCGCTTCAGACTTTGTTGTCGTGTCGCTCGGCCGCATTCAGGCGGCAGTCGACGCCGGCAAGCTCGACGCCAAGGCGACTGTTGACGCAGCTGCCCTGAAGGCTGCCGGGGTTATCCGCCGCGCCAAGGACGGCGTTCGCGTTCTCGCCGACGGCGAGCTCAAGGCCAAGATCACCATCGTCGTCGCGGGCGCTTCCAAGCCCGCCGTCGAGAAGATCGAAAAGGCCGGCGGCACGGTGACGCTGCTTTCGGCTCCGGCTGCAGCGGAATAATATCTGATGATATATCGCCCGGGGTGCTTCACACCGGGCGATTTTGCTCCCATATGTGGGCCTCACAAAGACTTGGCTGGCGCGCCCGCGTCACGCCGGTAAAACTGGAAAACAAGGGTGAGGCATGGGGTTGCGCTGCAATCCGTCCAAAACCCGGTTTTGAATTATTTTCATACTGATTCCGGGGCCGGCATTTCCCCAGAGACGCCGGAATTGGTAGGGCGGAGAATCGCATGGCTTCTGCAGCGGAACAATTGGCATCCAACCTCAATTTTTCGACCTTTGCCAAAGCCGAGGATTTGAAGAAGCGCCTGTGGTTCACACTGGCAGCTCTCCTCGTCTACAGGCTCGGCACCCATATCCCGCTTCCGGGTCTCAATCCCGAAGCCTATGCCCAGGCGTTCCGCGGCCAGGCAGGCGGCATTCTCGGCCTTTTCAACATGTTCTCGGGCGGCGCCGTTCAGCGCATGGCGATCTTTGCGCTCGGCATCATGCCCTATATCTCCGCTTCGATCATCGTGCAGCTGATGACGTCGGTCGTGCCGACGCTTGAAAACCTCAAGAAGGAAGGCGAGCAGGGTCGCAAGATCATCAACCAGTACACCCGCTACGGCACCGTCATTCTGGGTGCGCTTCAGGCTTACGGCATTGCGGCCGGCCTGGAGAGCGGCCAGGGCCTTGTCGTCGATCCGGGCTGGTTCTTCCGTATTTCCACCGTTCTGACGCTGCTCGGCGGCACGATGTTCCTGATGTGGCTCGGCGAGCAGATCACCTCGCGCGGTATCGGCAACGGCATTTCGCTGATCATCTTCGCCGGTATCGCAGCCGGCCTGCCGAGCGCTCTTGCCGGCACGCTTGAACTCGGCCGCACCGGGGCGCTGTCGACCGGCCTCATCCTGCTCGTCATCATTGTCGCAATCGCCGTCATCGGTGTCATCGTCTTCGTGGAGCGCGCCCAGCGCCGGCTGCTGATCCAGTATCCGAAGCGCCAGGTCGGCAACCGCATGTTCCAGGGCGATACGTCGCACCTGCCGCTGAAACTGAACACCTCGGGCGTGATCCCGGCGATTTTTGCCTCTTCGCTGCTGCTTCTGCCGGCGACAGTCGCGGGCTTTGCCAACACCACGGCCATGCCTGCCTGGGCGACGTCGATCGTTGCCGCCCTCGGCCATGGCCAGCCGCTCTACATGGTGCTCTATGCGGCGCTGATCGCCTTCTTCGCCTTCTTCTATACGGCCATCGTCTTCAATCCGAAGGACACGGCCGACAATCTGAAGAAGCATGGCGGCTTTATTCCCGGAATCCGTCCCGGTGAGCGCACCGCTGAATACATCGACTACGTGCTGACCCGTATCACGGTGATCGGCGCCATCTATCTCGTCTTCGTCTGCATCCTCCCGGAGATTCTGGTGTCGCAAACCGGCATTCCATTATCCCTTGGTGGGACTTCGCTTTTGATCGTGGTTAGCGTAACTCTTGATACGGTTGCACAGATCCAGGGTCACCTGATCGCGCAGCAATACGAAGGCCTGATCAAGAAATCGAAGTTGCGAGGAGGAAAGAGGGGGCGATGAGACTTATCCTTTTGGGGCCGCCGGGCGCGGGCAAGGGAACCCAGGCCCAGCGGATCGTGGAAAAGCACGGCATTCCGCAGCTTTCCACGGGAGATATGCTGCGTGCGGCGGTCAACGCCGGCACGGAGATCGGCAAGCGCGCCAAGGCGGTCATGGACGCCGGTAAGCTGGTTTCGGATGAGATCGTCATCGCCATCGTCTCGGAGCGAATCGATCAGCCCGATTGCGCCAACGGTTTCATTCTCGATGGCTTCCCCAGGACGCTCGTTCAGGCGGACGCCACCGAAGCGATGCTGAGAGCAAAGGGTCTTGGTCTCTCCGTCGTCATCGAATTCCGTGTCGATGATGCCGAATTGGTCCGTCGTGTTGCCGGCCGCTACTCCTGCGCCCAGTGCGGTAGCGTCTATCACGACACGGACAAGGTCCCGGCCAATGAGGGTGTGTGCGACAAGTGCGGCTCTACCCACTTCAAGCGCCGTCCCGACGACACTCCGGAGACCATGACGGCCCGGTTGCAGGTCTACTACAAGGAGACCTCACCGCTGATCGGTTACTACCATGCCAAGGGCAAGCTCAGGTCTGTCGACGGCATGGCTGAAATCGACCAGGTGACTGCTGAGGTCGAAGCCATTCTTTCCAAGCTTTAAGGCTTGAAAATAAACTTGGCGGAAACGGTTGCTTTTCAGCAGTGATTCCGCTAAACACCGCGCCAACTCGCGACATTCCCTGCGATCGGCGCGGATTTCCCTGGGAAGTCCGGGTGCGGTCGTTTTGACATGTTACGGACATTAAATCTGAACGGGCGGCCCTGAGGGTCGCATAACGAAGCCCACTTGCCGGATGGCAACTGGAATGCAAGGAGAACAGGCGTGGCACGTATCGCTGGCGTCAACATCCCGACTGCAAAGCGCGTAGTCATCGCGCTGACCTACATTCACGGGATCGGTAAGAAATTCGCACAGGAAATCGTCGAGAAGGTCGGTATTCCGGCTGAGCGTCGTGTGCATCAGCTGACGGACGCTGAAGTCCTTCAGATCCGCGAAACCATCGACCGTGACTATCAGGTCGAGGGTGATCTTCGTCGCGAAACCGCGATGAACATCAAGCGTCTGATGGATCTCGGCTGCTACCGCGGCCTGCGTCATCGTCGCGGCCTTCCGGTCCGCGGTCAGCGCACGCACACCAATGCCCGCACCCGTAAGGGTCCGGCAAAGGCAATCGCTGGCAAGAAGAAGTAATTTCCGGGAAACCGGGGTGGGGAGGCTGGCGGTCCGCGCCGGCCTCTTTTGAGTTTGGAGCGGGACCATGTAGGCGCCGTTCCGGTGTAGCCGCTGGTATTACGGCGGTGAAGAGATCAAAGAAAGGAATAGCATGGCTAAGGAAGCCGTCCGCGTTCGCCGTCGCGAGCGCAAGAATATCTCGTCGGGTGTCGCGCACGTTAACTCGACCTTCAACAACACGATGATCACCATCACCGATGCGCAGGGCAATGCCATCGCTTGGTCGTCGGCTGGCGCCAAGGGCTTCAAGGGTTCGCGCAAGTCGACCCCCTTCGCTGCCCAGATCGCTGCCGAAGACTGCGCCAAGAAGGCCCAGGAACACGGCATGAAGTCGCTGGAAGTCGAAGTCTGCGGTCCGGGTTCGGGTCGTGAATCGGCTCTGCGTGCGCTCCAGGCTGCAGGTTTCATGATCACGTCCATCCGCGACGTGACGCCGATCCCGCACAATGGCTGCCGTCCGCGCAAGAAGCGCCGCGTCTGATCATCGCTCTCGTCACCGGTGAGCGCCTTGGCGCTCCCGGTGGTTTTCAAGCTCGGTTGTCACGATTGGATGGTGGCAACGAACGGAAGGCAAACTCATGATTCAGAAGAACTGGCAGGAACTGATCAAGCCGAACAAGGTGGAGTTCTCATCGAGCTCGCGCACCAGGGCGACGCTCGTCGCCGAACCGCTGGAGCGCGGCTTCGGCCTCACCCTCGGCAACGCGCTTCGCCGCGTTCTGCTCTCCTCGCTGCGCGGTGCTGCCGTTACGGCGGTGCAGATCGATGGCGTGCTGCATGAATTCTCCTCGATTCCCGGCGTCCGCGAAGATGTCACGGATATCGTGCTCAACATCAAGGAAATCGCCATCAAGATGGATGGCGACGACGCAAAACGCATGGTCGTGCGCAAGCAGGGCCCGGGCGTTGTCACGGCTGGCGACATTCAGACGGTCGGCGATATCGAAATCCTCAACCCCGAGCATGTGATCTGCACGCTCGACGAGGGCGCCGAGATCCGGATGGAGTTCACCGTCAACAACGGCAAGGGTTATGTTCCGGCCGAGCGTAATCGTGCGGAAGATGCTCCGATCGGCCTTATCCCGGTCGACAGCCTCTATTCGCCGGTCAAGAAGGTGTCCTACAAGGTTGAAAATACCCGCGAAGGACAGGTTCTCGACTACGACAAGCTGAACATGACCATCGAAACCGATGGCTCGATCACCGGCGAAGACGCCGTCGCTTTTGCGGCGCGCATCCTCCAGGATCAGCTTGGCGTCTTCGTCAACTTTGACGAGCCGCAGAAGGAAACCGAAGAGGAAGCAGTCACCGAACTTGCTTTCAACCCGGCTCTCCTCAAGAAGGTGGACGAACTCGAACTGTCGGTCCGTTCGGCAAACTGCCTGAAGAACGACAACATCGTCTACATCGGTGACCTGATTCAGAAGACCGAAGCAGAAATGCTCCGCACGCCGAATTTTGGTCGCAAGTCGCTGAACGAAATCAAGGAAGTTCTCGCATCCATGGGCCTGCACCTCGGCATGGAAGTGCCGGCATGGCCGCCCGAGAACATCGAAGATCTCGCCAAGCGCTACGAAGACCAATATTAAGAAAACAAAAGGCAGGCTCTTTCGGCTGCCTTTCCCCGTCAAACAGCAGGCATATCGCCTGCATGTGCCAGGAAACGGCAGGCCCGGTAACGAAGTAAGGGCACTGCATTAAAGGAGAATAGCAATGCGCCATGGTAAAGCCGGCCGCAAGCTGAATAGAACTGCAAGCCACCGCAAGGCGATGTTCGCCAATATGGCGGCTTCGCTGATTACCCACGAGCAGATCGTCACGACCCTGCCGAAGGCCAAGGAAATCCGTCCGATCGTCGAAAAGCTCGTCACGCTCGGCAAGCGCGGCGACCTGCACGCTCGCCGTCAGGCGATCTCGCAGATCCGCGATGCTGCCGTCGTCTCGAAGCTGTTCGACACGATCGCAACGCGTTACGCCACCCGCAACGGCGGCTACCTGCGCATCATGAAGGCCGGCTTCCGCCAGGGCGACAACGCCGCCATGGCCGTGATCGAGTTCGTCGACCGCGACACCTATGCTAAGGGCGCAGCCGACAAGGCCCGCGTCGCTGCCGAAGAGCAGGCCGTCGCCGCCTAAGTCTTCCGCTTCGGCGGATAGAAAACAGCCGGGCTGCGAAGCCCGGCTGTTTTCGTTTGTGGTCGAAAACGGAAGCGGCGCAGCTTCTTCGGCGACAGAGCCATTCGTATGTCTGTCCCGGAGCTCCAAACTGTGGAGATTAAGATGGAAGGTTCTATGCGCGAAGCGCATTCTCGAGCGCAGCTCCTCCGTCTCGCGGCTGTGCTTGTGGTGATTTCGGCCGGCCTGGCGCTCAGGCGCTTCGGCTACGCGGTCGATCTGCCTTTCGTCGTCGTCAAATATGGCGGGTCGGCGCTGTGGGGAGCGATGGTCTATCTGCTGGTGGCGCTCGTTCTCGGAAAGTCACCGCGGGCAGTCATTGCGGTCATGGCGCTGTTCATGGCAATCGCAGTCGAATTCTTCCGACTTTATCATACACTCTGGTTGGACGCGTTTCGGTTGACGACTGCAGGCGCCTTGTTGCTTGGCCGGATATTTTCCCTCTGGAACATACTGGCCTATGCGATCGGCATCGCTGTGGTCTGTGCCTTTGATCCCGCGCGCCGTTGACGGCTGGCTTCAGGAAACCGACGCCACCGCACGATTGCGCTGCCGCCCCTGGCTTTTCTTCCGACTGCGCGCGATCGGCCGCCAGGAGCGGTAAAGGATGAGCGCGATGATCAACCCCACATAAATAAACTGCTCGAGATCGAGGATCTTGGTCGAAAGGGCAAAATGCAGAGCCCCGCAGGCGGCAATGATGGTGACGAGGCGGTGTAGCCAGATCCAGGTCGTACCGAGGCGACGAATCGAGAAATTATTGGATGTCACCGCCAGGGGAATAAGCATGGCAAGGCCAGCCATGCCGAACATGATGAACGGGCGCTTCAGCACGTCGTTGACGACGGCCTGAATATCCATCGCCTGGTCGAGCACCATGTAAACGGTGAAATGCATCAGCGCATAGTAGAAGGTCAAAAGGCCGAGAGCGCGGCGGTAGCGCAGATAATTCCAGCCGAACAACTCGCGGCCAGGGGACACTGCAAGTGTTGCGATCAGGAAGCGGATTGTCCAGATGCCGAGGAAGAGCTCAAAGGTCTTGACCGGATCGGCGCCGAGTTGATCGGTCGCGCCGAGATAGAAGGTCCAGGCGGCGGGCACGAACCCGACGACATAAAGCAGCCAGACGGAAGCGGGCTGCCAGCGCTTCGGGATGGCGAGCGACAGTTCCGCCATCAGAAATTCGCCTTCAGATCCATGCCGGCATAAAGGCTCGCCACCTCGTCGGCATAGCCGTTGAAGGGCAGGGTGGGATGACGGCTGGCGCCGAAGAAGCCGCTTTCGCCGATGCGCCTCTCGCTCGCCTGGCTCCAGCGCGGATGGTCGACGGCCGGATTGACGTTGGCGTAGAAGCCGTATTCCTGCGGGTTGGTCACCTGCCATGTGTTCTTCGGCTGCTGATCGGTCAGCGTGATGCGCACGATCGACTTGATGCCCTTGAAGCCGTATTTCCACGGCACGACGAGGCGGATCGGCGCGCCGTTCTGGTTCGGCAGCGTTTCGCCATAGAGCCCGACGGCAAGCAGAGTCAGCGGATGGCGCGCCTCATCCAGGCGCAGACCCTCGACATAGGGCCAGTCGAGCGACTGGAAGAAACCCTTTTGGCCCGGCATCTCCGCCGGCCGCACCACGGTTTCGAAGGCGACATATTTGGCGCTGCCGAGCGGCTCCACCTTGTCGAGCAGGGATGTCAGGGGAAAGCCGTCCCAGGGAATGACCATCGACCAGGCCTCGACGCAGCGCATGCGATAGATGCGCTCCTCGATCGAGAATTCCTTCATCAGCGCGTCGACGTCGAAGGTGCCCGGCTTGTTGACCATGCCGTCGACCTTAACCGTCCAGGGCCGCGGCTTGAAATCACCGGAGAGCGCGGCGGGATCACCTTTGTCGAGACCGAACTCATAGAAATTATTGTAGGTCGTGACGTCCTTGATCGGCGTCGTCTTCTCATCGACCTTGTACTTGCTCTCGACGGCGGAAAGGGCGGCCGCGCTCGCCTTTCCAGCGCCATAGAGCGCCATGGCGCCAAGCGTCGCTGCGCCCAGGAATTCACGGCGGCGCAGATAGATCTGGCGCGGCGTGATCTCCGACGACGCGATCTTTGGGGGGCGATAGTTTGGCATGTCGAAAACCTCCAGGGCGGATATTCCGAATATAGTCCCTAAACGAACCGCCCGCATGTTCGGATCAATTTCTATGCCTTGAATATTGCTGACAGGAAGCCAATTTTTTGTGTTCGGCTGTGATGGGATAGGGTGTAACCAAAGGCCCGCCGAACCGTATATATGCGAATGGCGCTCAACGCGCTTCTCCCGGCGGCGTACCGGATTTGGCCTTGCCGGTAGTGACAGCCCCCATCGATTGGATTAGGACAATTCCAAAAAGCGGCGTTCGCCCGGCGCGCAGGCTTCATCGCCGCCCCGGCTTCGCCTGATGTTTCCGACATGTCGAGGAAGACACCGATGCCAGCTTACCGTTCCAGAACCACGACCCACGGCCGCAACATGGCGGGCGCGCGCGGCCTTTGGCGCGCCACGGGCATGAAGGATTCGGATTTCGGCAAGCCGATCATCGCGGTGGTGAATTCCTTCACCCAATTCGTGCCGGGCCACGTCCATCTGAAGGATCTCGGCCAGCTCGTCGCCCGCGAAATCGAGGCGGCCGGCGGCGTCGCCAAGGAGTTCAATACGATCGCCGTCGACGACGGCATCGCCATGGGCCATGATGGCATGCTCTATTCGCTGCCCTCGCGCGAGTTGATCGCCGACAGCGTCGAATACATGGTCAATGCCCATTGCGCTGATGCAATGGTCTGCATTTCCAACTGCGACAAGATCACTCCCGGCATGCTGATGGCGTCGCTGCGCCTCAACATCCCCACCGTCTTCGTGTCCGGCGGTCCGATGGAAGCGGGCAAGGTCGTGCTGCATGGCAAGCAACATGCGCTCGACCTCGTCGACGCCATGGTCGCGGCTGCCGACGACAAGATCTCTGATGACGACGTCAAGGTGATCGAGCGTTCAGCCTGTCCGACCTGCGGCTCGTGCTCCGGCATGTTCACCGCAAACTCCATGAATTGCCTGACGGAGGCGCTCGGCCTGTCGCTGCCCGGCAATGGTTCGACGCTTGCCACCCATGCCGATCGTAAGCGCCTCTTCGTCGAGGCCGGCCACCTGATCGTTGATCTCGCCCGCCGCTACTACGAGCAGGACGACGTCAAGGCGCTGCCGCGCACCATTGCCTCCAAGCAGGCTTTCGAGAATGCGATGGCGCTCGATATCGCCATGGGCGGTTCGACCAATACGGTCCTGCACATCCTGGCAGCAGCCCATGAAGGCGAAGTCGATTTCACTATGGCCGATATCGACGCCCTGTCGCGCCGGGTGCCATGCCTGTCGAAGGTCGCGCCTGCCAAGAGCGATGTACACATGGAAGATGTCCATCGCGCTGGCGGCATCATGTCGATCCTCGGAGAGCTCGATAAGGGTGGCCTGCTGAACCGCGATTGCCCGACCGTCCATGCCGAGACGCTCGGCGATGCAATCGATCGCTGGGACATCACCCGCACCAGCAGCGACACCGTCCGCAACTTCTATCGCGCCGCTCCCGGCGGCATCCCGACCCAGGTCGCCTTCAGCCAGGAGGCCCGCTGGGACGAGCTCGACACCGATCGCCAAAACGGCGTCATCCGTTCGGTCGAACATCCCTTCTCGAGGGATGGCGGTCTTGCCGTGCTAAAGGGTAATCTCGCGGTCGACGGCTGCATCGTCAAGACGGCCGGCGTCGATGAATCGATCCTGAAATTCTCAGGCCCGGCCCGCGTCTTCGAAAGTCAGGATGCGTCGGTCAAGGCGATCCTCGCCAACGAGATCAAGGCCGGCGACGTCGTCGTCATCCGCTACGAAGGCCCGAAGGGCGGTCCCGGCATGCAGGAAATGCTCTATCCGACGAGCTATCTGAAGTCGAAAGGCCTCGGCAAGGCCTGTGCGCTCATCACCGACGGCCGCTTCTCCGGCGGCACCTCGGGTCTCTCGATCGGCCATGTCTCGCCGGAAGCGGCAAATGGCGGCACGATCGGCCTGGTGCGCGAAGGCGACATGATCGATATCGATATCCCCAACCGTACGATCAGCCTGCGTGTCAGCGAGGCCGAGCTCGCCGCCCGCCGCGCCGAGCAAGACGACAAGGGCTGGCGGCCGACCGAGGTTCGCAAGCGCAACGTCACCACCGCGCTCAAAGCTTACGCTGCCTTCGCGACGAGCGCCGATCGCGGCGCCGTGCGGGATCTGAACGCTCGCTGAGTAGCCTCGAACCTACGACCCGCTGATCAAGAGTCAGCTGCTCTGTCAACCGGTCGCTGTCAAAGCGGCCGGTTGATGTTTTTGTAGGTCTCGCCGAGCTGCTTCATCCGCTCGTCGTAGGCAGCCTTGATGCAGGCGGCATCGGCGCCGCATTCCTGCCGCTTCTTCAGCCAGGCGGTTTGCTCGTCCTGCAACGTGCCGCGAGAGCCCATGGCCAGCAGCCCGGAGAGCAGCTCGAAAGTCGTCACCATCTTGACGTCGGCGTCGTTGAGGGCGCGGTTGTCGCAGATCGCCTTTTCGTCCGGCTTCAATTCCTTCGCATCACAATCGAAGCTCGCCGACCATGCAGGATCCGATGGGAAAATCAGGATCGCCAAACCGAGCGCGGCCGACATTCGCCATGTCATCATCATCTTCCTTTACTGCCGATCAAATCAGCTTGCGCACTGCCAGAGCCAGAAAGATGATGCAGGCGAGCCAGACGACAAGGATGAAGATCAGTCCGGCCCCGCCGGAGGGGCGCTCAGTCCGCCTTGAGGCCTCCTGGCGAAGCGCAGCCATCACCTCTGCCGGCACAAGCCGCGTCGCCAGCAGGATGCCGAGCGGCACGATGACGAGATCGTCGACATAGCCAAGCACAGGAATGAAGTCGGGGATCAGATCGATCGGCGAAAGCGCATAAGCTGCGACAGCGCCAGCGACCGCTTTCGCATACCAGGGCACGCGAGGATCGCGGGCGGCAAGCCACAGCGCCACGATGTCACGCTTCAGTGACTTTGCCCAGATTTTGGCTTTTGATATCAGTTGCATGGTGGATCTTCCCGGATCAAATTCGCAGCGCCTTCAAGGCACTTCCTTGCCTTATTCTTCCATGCTTCCGCCCTCTTTCCTTTCTAGCGTCGGACGCTACAACGTTGCTTAAGAGGATTCAAAAGGGATACCCATGCAAGGCCTGTTCAAGCGCGCCTCCGTTTCGCTCTTCGCTCTCATGCTCGTTCTGCCGGCTGCGGCCCAGGCGCAGACGGCAAAGACGGTGCCCGAGAGCCAGATGCAGATGCAGCTCTCATTTGCGCCGCTGGTCAAACAGACCTCGGGCGCCGTCGTCAACGTCTATGCGGAAAAGATCATCCAGCGCCAGTCGCCCTTTGCCGGCGATCCCTTCTTCGAGCAGTTCTTCGGTCAGCAGATGCCGAATCGATCCGAGAAGCAGTCCTCGCTCGGGTCCGGCGTCATCGTCGAGGCGAACGGCACTGTCGTCACCAACAATCACGTCGTCGAAGGCGCCGATGACATCAAGGTGGCGCTGCCGGATGGCCGCGAATTCCCCTGCAAGGTGGTGCTGCGCGATGACCGCGTCGACCTCGCCGTGCTGAAGATCGACACCAAGGAGAGCTTCCCGACGCTGCCGATCGGCAATTCCGATACTGTCGAGGTCGGCGATCTGGTGCTGGCGATCGGCAATCCCTTCGGCGTCGGCCAGACGGTGACGAGCGGTATCGTCTCCGCACTTGCCCGTAACCAGGTGGTCAAGAACGAGTTCGGCTTCTTCATCCAGACCGACGCCTCGATCAATCCGGGCAACTCGGGCGGCGCATTGATGAACATGAAGGGCGAGCTGATCGGCATCAACACCGCGATCTTCTCGCGCGGCGGCGGCTCGAACGGCATCGGCTTCGCCATTCCTGCCAATCTCGTCAAAGTCTTCCTCGCTTCCGCCGATGCCGGCGTCAAATCCTTCGAGCGGCCCTATGTCGGCGCAAGCTTCGATGCCGTGACGTCGGAAGTCGCCGAAGCGCTTGGGCTCAACAAAGTACGCGGCGCACTCGTCGTCAAGGTTTCGGAAGGCAGCCCGGCGGCGAAGGCCGGGCTGAAGGCCGGCCAGATCGTCACATCAGTCAACGGCATTTCCGTCGAGCATCCGGATGCGTTGCTCTATCGCCTGACGACAGCCGGCCTCGGCAAAACGGTCAATCTGACCGTCATTGACAACGGTCACGAGGAGCAGTTGTCGCTGGCGCTCGACCGCGCGCCGGAGACCTCGCCGCGCGACCAGCGCGTCATCGGCGGGCGCACTCCCTTTACCGGCGCCGTCGTCGAAAACCTGTCGCCGCGCGTCGCAGATGAATTGCGCATGCCCGCGGAATCGGCGGGTGTCGTCGTTGCCGATGTCAAGGAAGATTCCCCGGCAGCCCGCCTGGGTTTTGAGCCCAAGGATATCATCGTTTCGATCAACGGAACGGAAGTAAAATCGACCAAAGAACTGGCCGAGATAGCCAGCAGCGATCCGGGTCTCTGGCGGGTCGAAATCGAGCGCGATGGCCAGCGTATCAGGCAGTTCTTTCGATGAGCAATGATCTCTTCGCGCCGCGTATTCCGGAGGAGGTTGCCGCCAGGCGGCCGCTTGCCGACCGGTTGCGGCCGAAGACGCTTGCCGATGTCACCGGTCAGGAACATCTGACCGGTGAGGACGGCGTGCTGAAGAGGATGATCGAAAGCGGTTCGCTCGGATCGATGATCTTCTGGGGTCCGCCAGGCACCGGCAAAACGACGGTGGCGCGGCTGCTTTCCGGTGAGGCGGGGCTGGCCTTCGAGCAGATTTCGGCGATCTTTTCCGGCGTCGCCGATCTGAAGAAAGTGTTCGAGGCGGCTCGCATGCGCCGCATGGACGGCCGCCAGACGCTGCTGTTCGTCGATGAGATTCATCGTTTCAACCGAGCCCAGCAGGACAGTTTCCTGCCGGTCATGGAGGACGGCACCGTCGTCCTCGTCGGCGCCACCACCGAAAATCCCTCCTTCGAGCTCAACGCCGCTCTGTTGTCGCGCGCCCGCGTCCTCACCTTCAAGTCACATGACGAGGAGAGCCTGGAGGAATTGCTGACGCGCGCCGAGGCGATCGAGCAGAGGCCGCTGCCCCTGACCGAGGAGGCGCGCGCCAGCCTGATCCGCATGGCCGATGGCGACGGCCGCGCGGTTCTGACGCTTGCCGAAGAGGTCTGGCGGGCGGCGCGCGAGGGGGAGAGTTTCGACACCGAAGCGTTGACGCATATCGTCCAGCGCCGCGCCCCTGTCTACGACAAGGCGCAGGACGGCCACTACAATCTGATTTCGGCATTGCATAAATCGGTGCGCGGCTCGGATCCGGATGCTGCGCTCTATTATCTCGCCCGCATGTTCGATGCCGGCGAGGATCCGCTCTATCTTGGCCGACGTCTGGTGCGCATGGCGGTGGAGGATATCGGGCTTGCCGATCCGCAGGCGCTGGTGATCTGCAACGCCGCCAAGGATGCTTATGACTACCTGGGGTCGCCGGAGGGGGAGCTGGCGCTTGCCCAAGCCTGCGTTTATCTCGCCACCGCTCCGAAATCGAATGCCGTCTATACCGCATTCAAGGCGGCAAGCCAGGCCGCGAAGCAGAACGGCTCGCTGTTGCCGCCCAAACATATCCTCAATGCGCCGACCAAATTGATGAAAGGCGAGGGCTATGGTGAAGGTTATCGCTACGACCATGACGAGCCGGACGCCTTTTCCGGCCAGGATTATTTCCCGGAGAAAATGGGCCGCCAGACCTTCTACGATCCGCCGGAGCGCGGCTTCGAGCGGGATATCCGTAAGCGGCTGGAATGGTGGGCGAAGCTGCGCAAAGAGCGCAATCCGCGCTGACGCGTGGGCGGGGTTAACCGCCAAGAGCGACCGCTATGGCGACCAGGAGCAATCCGAGGCAAGTCATTGTCATCCCCGCATAAAAGGGCCTGCCTCCCGAAAATTTCGCCCACGCATAACCCGTCACGAACAGCAGCGTGATGAGAAACAGGTTGCTGACTCTCAGAGCGAGGTGGGCGCTGTCGATGAGAAACAAAGGGGTCACGGCCGGTATGGACGTGACCGAGACGAGAAAGACGACCGCGAGGGCGGCAAGGAGATCATTTTTCGAGAGGGACGCCCTCACAGGATCGGCCCTGCGTGCGAGCGTCAGCAGTGATCTATAAAGCGGGTCCGCATCGGCAGCCTTTGCAGAAAACGGTGCTTCTTCGATCGGGAATTCTTTCGCGAGCATGTTGAGCGCCGCGGTCTCGCTTCCGGCGGCTTTGATTTGCCGAAAAAGGCGCAGCCGCCTGCTCTTGTAAAACGTCGTCCCCAGAACGAACAAAACGGCGTCAATGATCCCCCAGGCGACGTTGCATCCGACTGTTGCGACGATCAACTCCTGAGCATCCAACCCCTCTTCTTCAAAAACAAGTCTCGAGCCAACCGTCAAAGTCAGCGCCATGATCAGTCCGAAAAGGACTTCACCGAGTGCATCGCCGGGATCGATGATATCGGTAACACGATCAATCGGGTTCGAAGTCATGGGCTGCCCCAGGTGATGAGATCTTCGTCTGCCGTTCCTCTCTCCACGATCCGAGCATGAATGGGAGCCGACTGCAGCTGGCGGCGTGGTGGAAGCCCCGCGACTGAGAATTGTGAACGACGACTCGGGATGATTCATTGATCGTGATCAAGATCAGTACGATTGGCCGTCTCGTGATCAGGTCTGTCGACAAAACACGTCCGTGCCTGTCCTGGCGCGTCAGAAAAGATGCCGGTGCTGCAAAGCTCAGGAGGGGCGTGGCGTCTTCTGATTGACAGGCGCGGCGATCACCTTGACGGCGGATTCCGCGAGCCCGTGGTGGCCTTCCATATCGACGACAACGTGCCAGTGGCCGCTTTCCGGAACGGCGAGCTTGACCGGCGACTTGCGCGCCACGCCGCCGATATATTTGAAATCGAGAACCTCGGTGAAACGCTGGAAGTTCGGCGCCGTCATCAGACGAACATTGTTCACCGCATTCAGAGACACCTCGACGATCGTTCCGGCTCGCTGTTCCTTGAGATCGTAATGGGTGAAGCGGAAATTCGGTTTCTGCATCGGTCTCGCGGCGTCTGATAACTTGGCGAGATTTTACCAGCATGCCGGTTAACGAAAAGTTGGAAATCGGCGCGGTGTCGGGAAAGGAATGATCGACCCCGATGGCCGCCGCTCTCCTCGTTGTCAGTTGCCGCGCCGGTTTTCCCGATCCAGCTGCGTTACCAGCGCCAGGATCGTCTCCGATACCGGGGTCGGCACGGCGATCAAGCGTCCAAGCGCCACCAGCATGCCCACAAGCGGGGTAATTTCGAGCGCCTTGCCGCCGATCAAGTCTTGCAACATCGAGGTTCGAACCCCGCCGATGTGGCGCGATTGCTCCAGCCGCTGCTCGACTGACATGGCGAAATGCGCGCCGACCGCGTCGCCGACGGCGCGCACTTCCTTCATGACCTTGCTGATCAGATCCATGAGCGACGGATCCGCCATAATGTCGGTCATCAGCGCCCGCGTCAGAGCGCTGATCGGGTTGAAGGCGGCATTGCCCATCAACTTGCTCCAGATTTCGCTGCGGATGTCCGCCGTGGTCGTAATGCTGAGGCCGGCGCCGGTCAGCACCGCTGCTATGGCCGAAAGATCGGCAGACATTTCGCCGGAGGGCTCGCCAAGCACGAAGCGGCCGTTGTGAGAAAGCCGGATCTCGCCCGGGCTGGCAACTTCCGCACCTTGATAAGCGACGCAGCCAATCACGCGGTCGGGGCCGATCAGCCGCCAGAGCCTGCCGCCGGGATCGAGCTCGTCGAATTGCAGCTCCGCATATCCGCTCCTGGTATCGCGATGAAAATACCACCACGGAATGCCGTTGAGGATCATAACGACGCGGGTGCCTTGCTTGAGCAGACCGGCGATCCCCTCGGCGGCAGGCGGCAGCTGATGTCCCTTCAGGCCGGTGATGACGAGATCCTGTCGCGGCAATGTCTTCGGATCGTCGGTTGCCGTCACGCGCACCTTGAGCGGGGTTTCCGCATCGGCCCCGCGCAGGCTGAGACCGTGGCTGCGGATCGTATCGAGATGCGCCCCACGCGCGACGACGGAGACGTCGATGTCGTTATCTTCCTTGCCTGCGAGCTTGGCGGCGATAGCGCCGCCAAGGGCGCCGGCGCCATAAATACAGATGGACTTGATGGACATGCGTTGCCTCTTCACGGGTCACGGTCTGACTTACATCTAGGCCATCCTCAGCGAGAGGCGAATGCCAATTCGCCGCAAGGCGTCTTTGCATCAATTCCAAGGCGCTGCCGCCGCATGCCCAGATCCGAATGCGGCGGCATTGGTCTTGGCTGCTCAGACCCCAGCGGTTGCGTGGCTTGCAAAATCCGTGGAGACGGCAAGCTCGCGCCAGGCGGCCAGTTCCTTTTCGACACTCGCATGCTGCGCCTCGATCATGGCGACCGTATCGCTGCCGAATGGCATGCGCAGCGGCGGGTTGGCGGAGTTGACCATCGTCATGATGCCGGCAGCGAGCTTGGCGGGGTTGCCAGGCTGGGCGTGATTGGCGTCGGCGGCGAAACTACGCATGTTTCCGGCCGGCGTGCCTTCGTAATCGGCGATCGAGGCCGGGCTTATTGCCAGCGAGCTGTCGGCGAGGAAGTCCGTGCGGAAGAAGCCGGGCTCGACGATCGTCACCTTGATGCCGAGAGGTTCGAGTTCGGCGGCCATGGATTCCGACAGTCCCTCGACGGCGAATTTGGTCGAGCCGTAGACACCCCAGCCGGGATAGCCGAAATAGCCACCGATGGAGGAGAAGTTCAGGATATGGCCGGCACGCTGGCGGCGCATATAGGGCAGCACGGCGCGTGTCACCTTCAGGAGACCGAAGACATTGGTGGCATAGATCCTTTCGATCTCTTCGGCTGTGGCTTCCTCGACGGCGCCGAGTAGGCCGTAGCCGGCATTGTTGGCAAGCACGTCGATGCGGCTGAAGCGGGCGATGCCGGCGGCTGCAGCCTCCTTCGCTTGCGTCTCGTTGGTGACGTCGAGGGCGACGGCCAGCAGGTTCGGATGATCCCCGAACTGCTCGATAATGGTCTTGGCGTTGCGGGCGGTGGCGATGACGGCATCGCCCGCTGCAAGTGCTTCCTTGGTCATCAGCGCGCCGAAACCGCGCGATGCACCAGTAATAAACCAGACTTTCATGACGAATTCCTTTGTTGTTGTCGCATCTTTATGCTGACGGGCTGAATTTGACCGAAATTCCGATGCTGTATAAGATTTGTTATTATTGATTCTATGATGAGTGGAATTCAGCAATGCGTGCAACGGAACTTTCCGAACTGGCCGCCTTCGCGGCCGTGGCGCGGCACAAGAGCTTCCGCAAGGCAGGGGAGGAGCGGGGCGTCACAGCCTCTGCCGTTAGCCATGCCGTGCTTAATCTGGAAGACCGAGTTGGCATCCGCCTGCTCAACCGCACAACCCGCAGCGTTTCGCTGACGGAAGCAGGCGAACTCCTGGTCTCACATCTCATCCCGGCGTTCGGGGAGATGGCGACCGCACTCGATGCGCTGAACCGCTACCGCGACACGCCATTCGGCAGGGTGAGGATCAACGTGCCGAATTCGATCGGTTCCTTCGTCATCGGCCGTGTCATCGCCCCTTTGATTGAACGTAATCCCAATTTGCAGCTGGAAATTAACGCGACCGATCGGCTGGTCGACATCGTCGAGGAAGGTTTTGATGCCGGCATCCGTTTCGGCGAGCGCGTCACGGAAGGCATGATCGCCCTGCGCATCAAGCCGCGCATCCGCCTTGTCGTTGTCGGTTCACCGGCCTACTTCGCAAGGCGTCCGAAGCCGCAAACGCCTTACGAGCTCAAGCGCCACCTCTGCATCCAGAACATGTTTCCCTCCGGTGCACGTTATGCCTGGGAATTCGAGAAGGACGGCCAGACGGTGAGCTTTCAGCCGACCGGACCGCTTTCGCTCGACGATCACGAACTGATGATGCAGGCAGCGCTCGGCGGCGTCGGCCTTGCCTATATCTGGGAGCCTCGCGTCGCAAAGGCCATTGCCGACGGAGAGCTCGTCCAGGTGCTCGATGATTGGTGTCAGCCGGAGGAACCGCTCTATCTCTATTATCCCAGCCGCCGACACATGTCTGCGGGCTTCAGGGCGGTGATCGACGCGATCAGGGCAGAGTAAAAGCTTCAATTCCTACCCACGCAGATCAGCGATCGTCTGAAGCGCCTGAAGATAAATCGTCAGGTCGCGTGCAGGATCCGCCGGCAGAGTTGTCGCACGGAATACCTTGCCTCCCGTCGCCTCGACGCCTCCGTCGATCATCAGGTTGTCGGCCATGCCGTGATTTTCAATCGCGATGCCGTCAGGCCCGCGCGGGCGTCCGCTCGTCTCGTCGATCTCCATTCCCGCATACCAGATCGAGCGGACGCGCAGCCCATAGTCGTCGGGGTGGTTGGTATAGGCGAAGACCGATTTCCCGAGAGCAATCATGAAGCCGATCTCGTAGACCGTGCCCGGGTCGGCGCTGACGCCCCGAAAGGGAGTGATGTTGGCGAGGCAGATTTCGGCCCGGCGCATGGCGACGTCATTGCGGGCGAAGATCTCCGCAGCCGTCCGCTTTATCGGCGTCTGGTTCTCGTCACTGCCGGGCCCCGTCGGTTCGAAGCCGAAGTGACGCGCCAATCGGCGTTTCTCGGCCATGATGGGCGGTGCATCGGGAAGAAAGACTTCCGGGCCGGCAAGGTAAATGGTGGTCATCGGTATCCTTCATTCCTAAGCGAGCCGAAGCACGGAAGTTGAGGGCAGGGCGGGAGCCTATTTCCGATGGAAGCCTGCCAGATGGCAAGCCGCGCTAGCGGTGATTGTCGATTTTTTCCGGTCTCCGTTGGAGACTTGAAAAAGCGGAAGGTTGCACTCGTCACCCTTTTGACTCCGCTGGGCAAAGCGGCCAAAGATACGGCCATCGGCAGCATCATCGGGAGAGATTGATGAAGGGGCGGATTTTGTCGAATGCTGATCGAGGAGGGTCGAAGCGGCCCAGATATCTCTTTCCCGCCTTGGTGGTGCTGATTCTATCGTCTCCACTGGCGCTGGGACAGGAAATCGGGCCGCAAAGCCAGTCCTCGCATGCGCAGGTCGAAAAACTGCTCGGCCTCTGGAAGGAGCATTTTGCCGGCGCCGACAGTCTGCAAGAGCGCAGGGCTGCTTTCGCCAGGCTGATGGAAACAATGCCCGGGCCGACGCGCATCCAGGTTAGGCAGGTCGATGCCGACGGCGTGGATGGCGAGCTGATGTGGCCCGCCCGGCTCCATCACCCGATCGGCAAAAGGGTGATTCTCTACATTCATGGCGGCGGCTTTTCCGGCGGTTCCATCCGCACGCACAGCCTCTTCGCCGGTTCGCTCGCCAAGGCCGCATCCAGCGACGTGCTTCTGATCAATTACCGGTTGATGCCGGAGTATGCCTATCCCGCCCAGATCAACGACGCGCTGACGGCCTACCGTTGGCTTCTCGATAACGGCTATCGCAACGAGAATGTCGTCGTGGCGGGAGACGGCGCCGGTGGCAATATCGCGCTCGAGGCGGTGCTGCGGCAGAAGCAGGCAGCAAAACCCCTGCCGGCGGCTGTGATTGCGCTGAGCCCGATCACCGATCTCGCCGCGACGGGCGGAACGATGACGGCAAATGCCGGCAGCGACCCGCTGGTCGATAAGGCGTGGCTCGAGACTTTGCGTAAGACCTATCTCGGCAGCCGGCCTGCCACCGATCCTCAGGCCTCACCGCTTTATGCCGACATGACGAGATTCCCGCCGCTATTGCTGCAGGTCGGTTCCGGCGAAGCCCTGCTTGACGACACGCTGCGCCTCGCCGACAAAGCGCGCGAGGAGGGCGTGGATGTGACCACCGAGGTCTGGCCGGGCATGCCGCATCAGTGGCAGCTATTTCCCGCCATGCTCGACGATGCCGATCGCTCGAGCCAGACTATTGCCGAGTTTGCGATCCGGCATTTTGCCGACAAACCGGAAGAATAGGGGCCACAGCCGCCGGCGTCAGCCGACACTGCATCAATGCGATGTGCCGCCCGAGGCTGTGGGCGCCAGAGGCCGCTCGACTTCCCGGCCGACACTGAGCGCCTTTCGCACATTCGGCTCCAGCCGCTCGATATAGGCGTGATCGGGCGCAGCGCCGAGCGCATCCAGCATTTTCGAAAAGAAACAGCGGGCCGCTGTGGCGGCCGTGACGTCGAAGATTTCGGCGTCACTCAGCCCGTGTTTCTTCAATCCGTCTATATCTTGCTGCGTGACCGATGTCGCATCACGCGCCACCTTGGCTGCAAAGGTCATGATCGCGCGTTCGCCGGCATCGATCGGCGCCTTTTCGGTCTCGTTGACAACCGCCGTCAGCCCGTCGCTGGTAAATCCCTCGCGCAGCAGCACGGAGCCGTGCGCCAGCATGCAATAGGAGGATTTGAGTTCTTTGGCCGCCGCCAGGGTCACCAGTTCGTAGCGCCTGAGGCTCATATGGCCGCGAATGCTCGAAAGCAGCCCGGCCCAGCTCTCCATTACCTCCGGCCGGTGGCCGAAGGCACGATACATGTTCGGCAGATAACCATAATTCGCCTCGGCCGACGCGTACATCGACGTCGTCTTCTCGCTGGCGGATGCATCCGGGGTGTGAATGAAAGCCATGGCATGATCCTCCTCTATTGCGAGAAGGATAGGGTAGATATGCCGGACAGCAATCCCGCTCCGGCAGTTCGGGAACGAGCCATCGGCCATAGGCTGAATGATCAGGCAACGTCGTTGCTCGCCAGTACGTCAGCGGCTCTCTTGATTGGAAGAGTGACGGTGAAGGTGGACCCGCACCCTCTTGCACTCCGCACCTCTATCGAGCCTTGATGCAGTTCGATGATCTGCTTCACAAGATTGAGGCCGATACCGGTTCCGGCAATCCCGGTCGACGTCCGCGCGCGGAAATAGCGCTGAAACAACCGGGGCACGTCTTCAGCATCGATCCCCACGCCATCGTCGCTGACCGAAACCTTTATATTGCCCGTCTCCTCCCATGCCGTGACACGAATTTCGGAGGTTCCTGGCGCGTATTTCACCGCATTCGACAGCAGATTGGTAAAGACCTGGCTTAAGCTGCGGGGATCGGCATCGATGAATTCCGGCAACCCGTCTATGCAAAGCACGAAACGATGCGTCTTTGAGATCGCCGACTGCCGCTCGCAGCATGTTCTGATCAACGTTCCCACCGCGCAGGCGTCATAACTGATATCGGTCTTTCCGTTATCGAGGCGTCCGGCCGCCAGGATGCTCTCGATGAGATCGACGATCCGGCTCACCGATGCGCGTATCTGTTCGACCTTGTCGTTGAGAAATTCGGCCTCGACCGTGCCGCCTTTCCGGAGCAGCCGCTGGGCGGCAGCATCGATGATTGCAAGCGGGGTGCGGAATTCATGTGATGCCATCGCCACGAACTGCCGCTGCAATTCGTTGATGCTCCGCTCGTGGGCGAGCATCCGCTCAAGTTCGCGCGCCTGCCGTTCGACCTCTGCCGTTCGGCTTTGCACCGTAATTTCGAGCTGATCGTGATGGCGGCGCAGTTCTTCCGCCAGCCGCACGGTCTTGGTGACGTCCTCGTGGGTCGCCACATATCCGCCGTTCTGCATCGGATTGTGGGTGATTTTGATGATGCGCCCGTCGGTAAGCGCGATGTTCTGGCTCGCCGGCGCACCGAGTGCCGTCGCTTCGAAGACGACGTCAAAATAGGTGGCGGTATCGGCCGGACCATTTCCCTGCCGACATCGATAGGCGAGAATGTCCACCAGCGGCGTTCCGGGCTGCGTCAGAAAGTCCGGAAGATCGTACATCCGCGCATAGGACGCATTGCACAATATCAGCTTCTTCGTCGAATCGAACATGCAAAGCCCATGCGGCATATTGCTGAGGGCTGCATCGAACCGGTGATGCTGTTCCGTCAGATTGTCTTTTACGCGGATATGCGTCGAGATGTCTTCATAGCTGAGGATCCAGCTTCCCTCTCTCGAGGGAGCGCAGGTCAGTGAGATCATCCGTCCGTCAGACAGTGCAAACTGCGAGGTGTGCGGTCCGCCGATCGTCAACCCTGAACAAGCGGCTGCCTGGCAGTCAGCGGTGCCGGGCAAGCTGTCGATGTTCATTCCTCTGCGCAGAGCGCCATTGGGAAGGCCCAGAATATCAAGCGCGCGGGCATTGAAAGCCGTCACCATATTGGCAGAGTCAAGGAGAACAATGCCCTGCGGCAGGTTTTCCAGCATGGCTTCAAATGAATGCGGCATCTCCGGCCCCGCTTTGGATCTGGCACGTTCCCGATCCCCAGCATTGGCCACAAACGATAAAGTTTCGCTAATGCCTCTGGACAGGAGTTCCTGAGGGCAGTCCATGCCTCGAATTAAATCGTTCCAAAAAAGAATTTCGCCCTGCGGTGTCAGGACGACGGAGTAATGTCCACACGACGCCGCTTTAACGGAAATACCTCTTGACATGTTTGGAACGTTCCAAATAAATATGCATTAGACGACGGTGGGGTCGGGAGGGCGAAGTGACAAAAAACCGGGTGACCGTGATCGACATTGCGAAGGCCGCTGGCGTCTCCAAGTCGACGGTGTCGCTGGTGTTGCAGGGCTCCTCCCTCGTCAACGAGGGAACGCGCGCAAAGGTCAATGCCGTGATGCGGGAGCTTGGCTATGTCTACAATCGCGGCGCGGCCAATCTACGGCAGGCGGGTGCAAAATCGAGGATCATCGGCGTGGTGGTGAACGACCTGACGAACAGCTTCTTTGCCGAGCTGGCGGTGGGCGTCGATATGGTCGTTCAGTCGGCCGGTTTCGTGCAGTTCCTGTCGAATACCGGTGAGAGCATCGACAGGCAGCGCGAAGTTGTCGCATCTATGCGCGAACATGGCATTTCGGGCCTGATCGTCTCGCCGGCGCGCGCCACCGATGCCGCCGACTTCAAGCCACTGGTCGCGGCAGGGATTCCCGTCGTGGTGGTCGTTCGAAACCTGCCCGGCGCCAAGGTGTCGTCCATAGTCTCCGACAACCGGTCCGGCATGATGTCAGCCGTTCAGCATCTGGTGGGTCTCGGTCATAAGCGTATCGCTTTTCTCGGCGGTTTTCCCGATACCGCTGTCTTCGACGATCGCCTTGCCGGTTACCGCAGCGGAATGGAAGCGGCCGGACTCGGCTACGACGAGGCACTCGTGATCTCGTCCGCCCCGTCGCGAGCGGGCGGCGTCGAGGCGATCGGAAAAGCGATTGCTTATGGCGATAGGCCCACTGCAGCCGTCTGCTTCAACGATGCAGTCGCCTTCGGAGTCTGCGACGGATTACGTGCGCGCCGTCTGGAGCCGGGCGCCGACTTTGCCGTCGTCGGTTTCGACGACGTCATCGAGGCTCAGGCGGCGGTTCCGGCGCTGACGACGGTCTCGGTCGATCCACAAGGCATCGGGCGCCGCGGCGCGCTGATGCTCCTCAAGCAGATCAATGCCGGCAAGGCCGAAGCGGAGACGGTGACGACAGCCGTTCGGCTCGTCGTCCGCGAAAGTTGCGGCGCCGGCACAGCCTCGCAGGCGAGGGCCGGCGGAGCGGCAAATTGAAACGGGGTTCGAAGTGACGCACATGAAGAAGCATCTGACACCAGCCGAAGCGGCGGCACTGATCCCGGACGGCGCCGTTGTCACAGTGTCCTCGTCGAGCGGTCTCGGCTGCCCCGACCTGATGCTGAAGGCGATCGGCGAGCGTTTCGATGCGACCGGCCATCCCCGTCACATTACAACCCTTCACCCGATTGCCGCCGGGGATATGAGTGGCATCAAGGGCGTCGACTATATCGCCAAGAAGGGACTGCTCAAATGCGTCATCGGCGGCTCTTATCCCTCCGGCCCGTCGACGGCCGAACCGCCGCTGATCTGGCAGATGATCACCAACAATGAGATTCCGGCCTATAACATTCCCTCCGGCATTCTCTTCGACATTCACCGCGAGGCCGCCGCCAAGCGGCCGGGCGTCCTGACCAAGATCGGCATCGACACCTTCGTCGATCCCCGGCGGCAGGGCTGCGCGATGAACGAACTGGCTTCGAACGATCCGGTGGTCAAGCGCGTCAGCTTCGAGGGCGACGATTGGCTGTTCTTTCCCTCGATCGTTCCTCAGGTCGCCATCATTCGCGCTACGACGGCCGACGAACGCGGCAACCTCACATATGAACATGAAGGCGCCTATCTCGGCGGTCTCGATCAGGCCCTTGCCGCCCGCAATAATGGCGGGATCGTCATCGCGCAGGTCAAGCGGATCACCAAGGAAGGCTCGCTGAAACCGCATGACGTCCGGGTTCCGGGAATGCTGGTCGACTATGTCATTGTCGATCCCGAACAGAAGCAGACGACGCAGACGCAGTACGATCCGGCGATATCAGGGGAGATCTTCCGCCCGCTCGATAGCTTCAGCGTTCCGGAGTTCAATGTTCAGAAAGTCATTGCGCGTCGCGTCGCGCAGGAACTTCAAGCGGGAAGCTGCGTCAATCTTGGCTTCGGCATCTCGGCCAATGTGCCGCGCATTCTGCTGGAGGAGGGGCTCCACGGCGCGGTCACCTGGGTCATCGAGCAGGGCGCGGTCGGCGGCGTGCCGCTGCTCGACTTTGCCTTCGGCTGCGCCTCCAACGCCGATGCCTATATGCCGTCTCCCTATCAGTTCACCTATTTCCAAGGGGCAGGCTTCGATGCATCGCTGCTCTCCTTCCTCGAGATCGGCAGGGACGGTTCGGTCAATGTCTCCAAGCTCTCCTTCCGGCCGCATGTGACGGCGGGTGCCGGAGGCTTCGTCGACATCACGGCGCGGGCGAAGAAGATTGTCTTCTCCGGCATGTTCAACGCCGGAGCGAAGCTTTCGATCGCCGATGGAACTCTGCTCATCGAGAGGGAAGGCAAGCTGAAGAAGCTGGTGAACGAGGTCGAACACGTCACCTTCAGCGGCAGGCGGGCGATCGAGCAGCGGCAGGACATCACCTATGTCACCGAGCGGTGTGTGATGAAGCTGACGCCCGACGGCATCGTGTTGACCGAGATCGCTCCTGGGGTCGATCTGCAGGCTCATATCCTCGACCAGTCCGAGTTCCCGCTGATCGTCGCGCCTGATCTCAAGGTTATGGACGCCGCACTGTTCCTTGAGGCTGAGACCGGCCTCTCGCTTCCCGCAAAGAAGGCGCGGACATTGGAGGGCACCTTTCATGGCTAGCGGAACGGTCAAGGTCGATATCGAAGGCCACGTGGCAACGCTGACGATCTCCCGGCCGGAGAAGCTGAACGCGCTCGATCTCGACATGCTGAAGGCTTTGGCGGAGGCGGCTGACGCGGTGGAGGCGAACCCGGGCGTTCGCGCAGCCGTTCTCACTGGCGAAGGAAAGGGCTTTTCTGCCGGCGGCGATATCAAGGCCTGGGGCGGAATGCTGCCGCAGGAATTCGGTCATTCCTGGGTTCGCCACGGCCACCGTATCTTCGAAAGACTGGCGACGCTCAGGGTGCCGCTGGTCGCGGCCCTGAACGGCCATGCCCTCGGAGGCGGGCTTGAGCTTGCAGGTGTCGCCGACATTCGCCTCGCCGAGCAACACATCAAGATCGGCCTGCCGGAGACCGGCCTTGGAATGGTGCCGGGCTGGTCCGGGACCCAGCGTCTCGTGCGCCGCTTCGGCGCCCAGGCCGTCCGGCGCATGGCGCTCGGCGGCGAGATTTTCACCGCCGAGGAGGCGCGCCTGCTCGGAATCGTCGATGCGGTAGTTCCAACCGGAAACGCGCTGGCCGCCGCCAGGGACTATGCTGAACGGATCGCCGCAAGGGGGCCGGCGGCCATCGAGATCGCCAAGTTGATGATCGCATCGGCGAACGGTGAAGACAATGGAACCGCGGTCGAAGCCCTGGGCTCGATCCTCGCCGCCAAGACCGGCGATCTGAAGGAGGGCGTCGCATCATTCAGCGAGAAGCGCCCGGCAACGTTCAAGGGAGAATGGTAATGACGGTCCTGGTCAACCCCACCGCGCTGAGCGATCACAAAGCACGCGATTTCCAGATGCTGATCGACGGCAGATGGGAGGCCGGCAGCGCCGATCCGATCGAGCGTATCGCGCCGAGCCACGGGGTCGTGGTCAGCCGCTTCCCCACAGGCAGCAAGACGGATGCCGAGCGCGCCATTGCTGCGGCACGCAAAGCATTCGATCTCGGGCCGTGGCCGCGGATGACCGCTTCCGAACGGTCCGCCATCCTGCTCGAGGCTGCCGATCTGATCGCGGCGCGGGCAGAGGAGCTGGCGTTTCTCGATGCGATCGAGGCGGGGAAACCGATCACCCAGGTGCGGGGTGAAATTGCCGGTTCGGTCGACATCTGGCGTTACGCGGCGGCGCTTGCGCGCGACCTTCACGGGGAAAGCTATAACACGCTCGGCGATGGTACGCTCGGCGTCGTGCTGCGCGAAGCGATCGGCGTGGTGTCGATCATCACGCCCTGGAATTTTCCGTTCCTCATCGTCGGCCAGAAGCTGCCTTTCGCCCTGGCAGCGGGCTGCACGACCGTCGTCAAGCCCTCGGAACTGACATCGGGATCGACGCTCGTGCTCGGAGAAATCCTGCAGGAAGCAGGTGTTCCGGATGGCGTCGTCAACATTGTCACCGGTACGGGACCTGAGGTCGGCTCGGTCATGACGTCGCATCTGGACGTCGATATGGTGTCCTTCACCGGCTCGACCGGAGTCGGCAAGTTGACGATGTCGAATGCGGCGCAGACGCTGAAGAAGATCTCGTTGGAACTCGGCGGCAAGAACCCGCAGATCGTATTTCCGGACGCCGATCTCGATGCCTTCGTCGATGCCGCTGTCTTCGGAGCCTATTTCAATGCCGGCGAGTGCTGCAACGCCGGCTCGCGGCTGATCCTCCATAAATCAACCGCCTCCGACATCGTCAGGCGGATTGCCGAGCTGTCGAAGGGAGTGAGGGTCGGTGATCCCCTAGATCCCTCGACGCAGGTCGGCGCGATCATCACGCCGCAGCATCTGGAAAAGATCTCGGGATATGTCGCCGGTGCGAGGGGCAGCGGCGCTCGCGTCGCCCATGGTGGCGAGACACTCGATCTCGGCATGGGGCAGTTCATGTCGCCGACGATCCTCGAAGCGGTGACACCCGATATGGCGGTGGCGCGCGAGGAAGTCTTCGGCCCGGTCCTGTCGGTTCTGACGTTCGAGACGACTGCCGAAGCGATCCGGATTGCAAATTCGATCGACTACGGCCTGTCGGCTGGCGTCTGGAGCCGCGATTTCGACACCTGCCTGACGATTGGCCGGTCGGTGCGGGCGGGCACGGTCTGGATGAACACTTTCATGGACGGCGCCTCAGAGCTTCCCTTCGGCGGTTACAAGCAGAGCGGCCTCGGCCGCGAGCTCGGCCGCCATGCGGTCGAAGATTACACGGAGACCAAGACGCTGAACATGCATATTGGCAAGCGCACCAATTGGTGGATGCCGAGAGTCTAAGGCCGGCGTGGCCGGCAATGAACTACGCCTGAGGAGGGCGGATGATCGGGTGCGGGAATACTTCCGCATCCTCCAAACTGAACTGGGAGGTTCTTTGATGCGTAAGTTTCTGACAACGACTGCGGTGATCGCATTGGCTCTGGCCGGCGCCGGCGTGTCCGCACGCGCTGCCGACGTCAAGGAAGTGCAGATGCTGCACTGGTGGACGTCTGGCGGCGAGGCGGCCGCGTTGAACGTTCTTAA
>NZ_NWSZ01000044.1:0-36711 GCF_002531885.1 Rhizobium sp. L9
GCTTTCTCTGCCATGCGGCGCGGTTCAAGGAAGCTCGGAAAGTAGCTGCCTTTGCGCAGCTTCGGAATGCGAAGCTCCACGGTGCCAGCCCGCGTCTCCCGATGTCACGGTAGCCATTGCGTTGAGTGAGCCGCATCGAGTTCTTCACACCGAAGTCTGCACCCGTAGCCGAGCCTACTTCCAGCTCCATCAGCCGCTCGGCAGCAAGACCGATCATCTCACGCAACAAATCTGCATCGGCACTCTTCTCAACAAGGGAGCGCACGTTCATCATGTCATTGGTCATCGGTGATCTTTCCGTCAGGTTGGTCTTGAACAACCCGACCCTAGCGGAAAACACTGATGGCCGCCCGCAAAGCCGATCACCCGCTACAGCGCAGCGAGAAGCGCGCGGGCACTCGGCTTTACTCCCTCCCGTCAGCTACACCAGGTGCTGGGACACGATCCGCGTGCCGGTTGCTCACACCGCGCCACTTGGCGTATTCAAAACCGCCGAGGCTCTAATCGCCGCTGGATGAAAGTTCAGTGGCAGGTCACGCAGGCTCAAGACCCTCAAGGGCCTCACACTACGAGTTCGTCTGCAAGACATAGACTTCGCAGCCTGAACGTTTCACCCTCGATCCGCTCCATGAAAATGCCGGGACTGAACAACGACGGCTGAGTGCAGGCATCAAGACTTAAGTCTGTCGTAAAGCAGACAAAGCGAATACAAACGTGGTGCGAACTGTCGGCTATTGGCTGACACGAAGATGCAGAACCCTCGACGTGCTGGAGGTGCCCCAGGCACCTGCTATCATCGCAGGTTGGGGCCAAGGCTGGCCTGCTCTGATCCCCGGTAGTGGGCGGGGTACACCCTGCCGATTTCAATTAAGCTACGCCTTTTTTCCCGGCTGATCTCGTCCACCGTTCAAAGGCCCCACCGCCACGTCAGCAGCGTTTAGGCGAATATACGCTCCAGCATCTCTCTTAACTGCAGCGCTTCGCCGCCATCTGAGGTTTCGCGACCGCACGCGCTTGCCATGGCAGGTCCCGCAATCCGTCGCCCAAAGCCGTTATGGATGCAATACGAAATTTCCCGGCAATCTGGACATCTGCCGCGTGAGACCTGGAATGCAATATTCGAGTTCTGGTGCCTATTCAGCTCGCATTCGTGCTGCATGTCCGAGTGGCACGTCCCTTGCTTCACTTCATGCTACTGATTCACCGCAGAGAGCGAGGATGAACTGACGTAAACTCTATTTCTATCGCCCCAGTCGCTTTGTCGGAGATGGGTCACGAGCCGCATCGACGGGGCAGGAAGGCCTCAGATCGGGATTTAGCCCCAACGAAGCTGAAACCAGGGAGGCGCTCGCGCCGTGCTGGCCTTCGCGCCAAGGGCCGGCGAATTCTCCTGCGATATCGTGGCGCGGATGCACTCTGAGCCTCGAGAGGTAAGTGCTACCCTGCTCGTCAACGAGACGCCAATGAGCGTGCGGCGTCACAGAAACATATGGGACGGATTTTTTCCACGGTAAACGTCCGTACTTTCGAAAGCTGGCAATGGTGAATCCTTCAACATACTCTGCGCAACTCGCCGACGGCACTATCTCGGTTCACGTGGATCGAAGCCTTGTACCCCCCATCGAGATGTTCGGCTTCGGGCAGCGAATCAACCCGAACCGCTCGTTTCTGTTTGTTTCCAAGGTTCTTGGTCGATTCCTGCCGATCCGCCCTTCGGTCATGGGAAATGCATTCGACCTCCTTGCACGTCAGATTCCTGCCGATATTCCTGGTCCGGTTTTGTTCATCGGAATAGCCGAAGCGGGCATTGGCCTTGGTGCGGGTGTCCATCGGCGGTTCCGCGAACTCACTGGTCGCGGCGATGCAATATATATCTGCTCCACTCGCCATGATCTTAAACTGCCGCTGCTGTGCGAATTTGAGGAAGAGCATAGCCATGCCCCGCGGCACCTCCTGCACGAACCATGCGAGGCAAGGCTCCGCGACTTGGTTCATGGTGCGACCGGCTTGGTACTCGTTGACGATGAGGCTTCGACAGGTAAGACATTTGCCAACATCTTCGCTGCCCTTCCCGCAAAAATTCGTTTGAAGCTGAAGCACACAGTCCTACTTACGCTTACCGACTGGTCAGAAGGCGCTGCCCGCGCGGAGATCACGGGAACAGTCAGTGAGGCTACTATCGTTTCCGGACGGTACAGTTGGACTCCGCGTGGGGATTTCACGGCAGCTACTCCGCAGGTCCCTTACTGTGACCGTCCTAAGCGGCCCGAGGTCTGTCCCGACGTCGCTCGAGACTGGGCGCGTCTCGGCGTCGTCGATCACTTGCAGGGTCTCAATGCAAACGCTGCCGATGACGGGATTACCCTCGTACTCGGAACGGGCGAACACGTGTGGCAGCCCTTCCTGCTTGCGGAGCGCTTGGAAAAGGAGGGCGCTGAGGTTTTCTATTCATCCGTGACGCGTTCCCCCCTGTCGAAAGGCCACGCGATCGGTTCAGTACTTTCGTTCTCCGACAACTACGGCGGAACGGTTCCACATTACCTCTACAACGTCGATCCAGCGCTGTACTCGAAAATTATACTCTGCTCGGAGACAGGCCCGGAAAATGTCTGTGCCAGCCTGATGTCCGCACTGGGCGATCCCATTGTCCTTTCAGACGTAGAAGGTGAATGAAGCCGCCTTAGGCCATGCGGTCTGCCGCTTCGAAATCGGCTCACTCGATCGGACATTTCCGCCAGTCCACAGCGACACAACACTGCTGTCGCGTTATCTAAGGACATCACTCCCATGGGGGATATCTATGACAGCATCGCCTCCCCTGCCACACTAGGCTCCTACGCCGAATACGACGTGACGCTCCTTCTCAAGAGAGTGGATATTCAGCCTACTGACACGGCCACGAGGGAAGAGGCCATCCAATCCGGGCGGCGGCATTACTCGGAAATGATTTCCGCCGAGATGGCCCCGACCCGCGAATACATGGACCTGTTTGCTAAGGCCATGGCCACTGGTGGCCCGCGCATGGGCGCCGAGACGGCACGCCTCGCCCTCGCGATCGTGCAGTCGGTCGAGGGTCCTATTACCCTTGTCAGTTTGGTCCGCGCCGGCGTGCCCTTCGGCATCCTTCTCAAGAGGGCCATCGCCTTACTCGGCCGGGACGTCGGACACTACGGGTTGTCGATCATTCGCGACAAGGGCGTTGACGACGAGGCTATGCGCCACATTCTTGCCAGGCGTCCTGTCGAGAGCATCGTCTTCGTAGATAGCTGGACGGGCAAAGGAGCAATTGCGAACCAACTCGAAAAGAGCTTCAAGGACTACTCAGACCGGCCTGCGCGGCTAGTTGTATTGGCCGACCCCTGCGGCTGCGCATGGCTCGCCGCATCGGGCGACGACTGGCTTATTCCCTCCGGAATGCTAGGATGCACCGTATCCGGGCTTATCAGCCGCTCGATCCTCAACGCTGCCCTCGTCGGTCCCGGTGACTTCCACGCCTGCGTCCAGTGGGATAATCTCGCGCAACACGATATTTCCCGATCATTCGTGGATGGTATGTGGAATGATGTCTCCACTGTGATTGCAACCGAAATCCCGAGCGTCTGGAGTATCGAGACCCGCCGGGCGCATCGCGATGCCGCCGCCGCTGCCGTCGCCTGGGTGATGGGGGAGGACGCCGTAACAAACATCAACCGAGTAAAGCCGGGCATTGCGGAGGCGACCAGGGCCATCCTGCGACGTGTGCCGGAAAAGGTGTACGTCTCGTCGCCAACCGATCCAGAACTCGCGGCCCTCATGTACCTGATCGACAACAAAGGCGTCCCGTATGTCGTCTCCCCTAGAAAGATCGCCCCCTACCGCGCCGTCACGCTGATCCGGCACGTCTCCTAATCTCCACGTATGTCTACTTACGAGCTCGGCGCGCAGGTCAAGGAAACTGAGATGTGACAAATTCCGTATCGTAAAATTCATTGCCAATGGAAAATCCGCGAAAACTCACATCTGGCAATCGATCAGATATTTAACCAGTCGCATTTTGGAGTACGCATATGAAGCCCATTGCTCTGGTGGACCTTGACGACACCTTGTTTCAAACCAAGAAAAAGATACCGGAGATTGCGGAAGCCGATCTGGTATTGGCGTCCAAATCCATTAATGGAAGCAACTCCTATATGACGAAGATTCAAGCTGCCTTTGTCGAGTGGCTGCTCGTCTCCACGGAGGCCATCCCGGTTACGGCGCGCGGCTCTGAGGCTCTTTCGCGCGTTACGATCGCGTTTGAAAGCTACTCAATCGTATCGAACGGTGCCGTCATCCTCAAAAAGGACGGCAAGCCTGACGCCGAATGGCATGAGGTCGTCGCAAGGGAGCTCCGGCCGCTTGCCGGCTTTTTCGATAAGCTCCTCGATGAGGGCAGGACCAAGGCGAGGGAACTTGGCGTCCACATCCGGTGCTGGTCGGTGATGGAAGCTGATCTCGCGACATATGTTGTCTTCAAAGAGATTGACGGAGACGGCTCACGCCTTGAAGAGATTGTGCCGATCATTCGAGAAAAACGGGGTTGGGTTCGACACCACAACGGCAATAACCTTGCGCTAGTTCCGCCTGCGATCTCAAAACGGGTGGCCTCACAATTTCTGCTCAAAAAGCTTCGGACGGAGCATCCAGGTCGCCCAGTGATCGGCTACGGTGACAGTGTGAGCGACTTCTCCTACCTGTCCCTCTGCGACTGGTGGGGTGCTCCGGGTAACTCTCAAATGACAGACCTTGTCGTTTCCGCTGTTGCGCGTGAGAGATAGGTGACACGCGTACTGCGAACGCGGTGATATGTGAGGAGGGTGCAGGAATGATCCTGCACCTCCAGTCTTTTAGTAGAAACTTCCTATGGGTAAAACGCCGCGCCATATCGCGGTAAGAACCATGGCAAGCGCGGCGAGGATCGCGAGATTCCCGTCGGCTTTTACCACGAGTACGTAGAGCTTGTATTTCAGCATGATATGTCCTTTCGATGAGCTCATTAGGAACTGCCGTCTCGACGGTTCGTGCCTTACTTGCGCAGAGCGAAATTTCGCGCCCATGATCCTCTCGGCGTCGATCCGCCGGAAATGGTCGACGATGGGTTGATCGTCATAGACCATGGCCGCGCTCTTGACGCAGCCGAACATCATGGCCTTCAAAGACGCGACCGGGCCCTCGCCCGCAGCCGGCGCTGGAGATAGGAAAACTTGGTTGCTTGCCACACGCGTCCTGTCGATCTTATAAAAACGCAACGTTAGCCGAAGCGGGATCCATTTGGGATCCACGGCAACCAGCCGCCGGTCTCCCGCTCGAAACAGCAGCACATCGGCGCGCATGTCCGGCGTGAACCGTTTGCCGAACCAGCCAAGATCTTCGAGCACACCATCGAACGATGCCCCGTCGATTGGCGACTGTCTATCCATTCAAGCGGCCAGTGCGGCTGCTCGGCGTCACGCTTTCAACGCTGACGACCTCCGATCGGCAATGCACGACCCCAGTCCCAACTTGATCTCGGGCTCTGACGGCCCATCGCCCCGAAATAGAAAAGCCTGCCGCGGGAGGAGGTGCGGCAGGCTTTCCTAAAAGAACCGAACGGCGACCTGGGAGGAGGAGTGCCGCTGTTCCCACAGACGTCCCTTTGGGAGGAGGAGTGGGCCGTCTAAACTTCGAAGCGTTGCGGGAGGAAGCATCGCTTCGATGAAAATAGCAATACTCGGGCCAGCGCCATGAAGCCAGCGTCTATGTTGCACTGCAGCTATGCACCCGCCGCAACAATCGGCAGGACATCGAGCATTCCTACCCCTGATTTTGTCGGCGGCTCTGCCGCTGTTACAGAGTGGAACCGCTACAACGTCAATTTCGATATCGAAAGCCCCAAGAAGGCCGTGACAGTTCGCGGCGGCCCTGCCGTCATGGAAAGTAGCGCCGCTGGAGACGGTGGCCGGCAGCTAAGCTGGATCGGTGCGGTTCGCGACAGTCATTAGGGGACACCCGGTGACAGACAGTATGAAGTGGCAGTCGCTCCCAGAAGCGCAAGATGTTCTGCGGGTATGTTTTCACCGTTAAGACCCGGCTGTACAATCCCGATCCGGTACTCGATGAACTTGCGTCGGGCAGCCTTTCGAAGCGTGGCCAAGTCATTCAGGCTGCCTCGAATGAAACGGGCCCGGCCCTTAAGATGTGATGTTTCTCTCACGGTCAGGTGGTTGATGAGGTTCTTCAAGCTCCATGTCCCCTTCACCCCCTTCTGTGCTTGACCGCAAACGAGGTAAAGATCGTCCGCCCGGCGCCCCATTACTGCCTGCGAGTATTTCAGATGCCAGAGAAGTACGGTGACGGTATCGTCCGTCTCCTCGATCGCCACGACGTCCGCGCTCTCCCAGGTGTCATCGTCATCTCTTCCGGGAGAGTGGGCAGACAATCCTCGCAATGGGCGTTCCGCTGATCGCACCTCCTTTGGTTTTCTGACCACTTTACCGCCCGAAGCGTGACCTCTCGCTTTTGAGGCAAGTGTCCGAGCGTAAAGCGAAGCTATTGAATCTTGTAAAGAATTCGGTTGCGCAGCGGGCGGATTCCCGCTATCTTTTTCGATAGGGCAGTACGCGCTGCCCTGGGGTGTGGAAACCCCTACACGTGGTTGATGCCGGCCGTAACGGCATCACACTCCTTGACCTTCGGTCGAGGAGCCTGTGGCGTATGTCCAGGTTCCTCGGAACTAAAGGCCACAGGACCGTCGTGTACGGTTTCCAACTCCCCGATCAGTGGGTTTAGCGAGTTTTCAGCGGGGGCGCACCGCGTGAAACTCTCCATCGGGGTGTCCACCATGAAGCGCTATGCAGCAGCACAGGTCCGGACTTCGAGGCCTGCGCAAGCCGAACAGTCGAATTTAGCGCGCGAGTTGGTGCATCCAGTTGATCGGCATGTCGGACAGCAAATCCGTATCCGCCGAATGCAGTCGAATGTATCCCTAGGGGATCTCGGCGCCGGCATCGGGGTCAGTTTGCAGCAGGTACAAAAATATGAAAGCGGTAAGAACCGCGTCAGCGCTTCGATGCTCTACGAGCTTGCCAATTGCCTCAAGATCCCTGTTTCGAGGTTTTTCGAAGGTCTTCCAGATCCCGAAACCACTCAGGGCCAGCAAATCATAACAGAGATCGATGAGAAGATTGCCTATATTTCCACGGCGGAGGGACGGCGTCTGATAGACGACGTTTTGCTCCTTTCTCCGCGTGTGCGCAGCCGGATCGTTGCCCTCGTCAGCTCGATTGTCGATGAAGAGATGGAAGAACAGAAGCCGGTTGGTTCATCTGCTGGTTCTTAGCTCCCTACCGGTCGATTTTCTCCGCTGCTTCAAGCGAAAACTCGGTGCGCAATACCGCCTTCTGTGCCCGCGAAAAATCGGCGGCGACGTGTTCTGCCCGCTCTTGCGCGGCGCGCCGGGCGGCTTTGCGCTGCGCAAGCGATAGGCTGGCATCGGCTTCATGGCTGCGCAATACGGATTGTCGCATCAGCGCGTCCTGAAGCTCGGCGGCGGAGATAACGTCGCTCTTGCGCAATGCGTCGACGACAGGATTGCCGGCGGCCCGGCTTGCCGCGATGTCGAGCGCTTCGGAGGCTTTTGCTTCCCGCTCCCGCGCGCTTTCGGCATCCGCCCGCGCCTCAGAGAGGCTGCGGGAAAGATTGTCGGCCCGCAGGCTGCGGATCTGCAGCAACTGCCTGAGAGATTTCAGCGCCTTCATATCAGCCGCTCAGGCACCGTTGTTCGTCGTCAGGATTTCCAGCTGGCCGCCCTTGATGACCTTGATGCTGTCGGCTTGCTGCCGGCTCAGCACGTCTTCGACGGCCTTGGTGAAGACGGCGGGCCCGCGCACCAGCACCAAGCCGCTGGCGGGATCTTCACGCAGCGCATCGTCCGGCAGCAGCGGGAACAGCGCGCGAATGGCGTTTTGCTCGGTCTTCCAGCTGCGGCCGCCGCGATCGAGGACAACGGTGGAGACCTCCTGCTTCGGCGCGATGATGATGCGGCTGCCGTCATAGGCGACGAAGAGATTGCTGGCATCGCCAAGCTTGACGAAGGCCTTGGCTCCGCTTTCCCGCACGGACCAGTGCTCGACCTTGCCGCTCAGTGTCCCGACTGTCGTGACCGGGATGCCGGACATGAAGGACAACGTCTGGACAACATCGCCAAGCGGCAGGGAGACGACATCCAGGCGCACCTCCCGCTCGCTGGCGCCGGCCGGTGGAGGAAAGGAGGCCAGCAGTCCGATAGCGGCCATGTAAACAAAACGCGCAAACATCTGAGTTTACCTCACGATCCGGATATCGCCCGACAACTAATGAACGAAGGAAGGCAGGGGCTGCAAAATCCAGTCTATTAATAATTATCTGATCTACTGTTGCAGATCATCGGTCTGCTGGGAACAGGACGGATATCCATTTCGCGCATTTGTTGTACATATCGCGAATTAATAACTTTTTAACATAAGCTATTGAATTCGATCTTGAATTCTGCAAGGTTCTGGCCGCCAAAACCATGCAAGGAGTTCAAGACATGGCTACCAGCACTAGTACTTCGACACTTGATGCGGGCATCGGCTCGGCGATTTCCGCCTTCAAGTCGGCCCAGAACGAAGCGACCGCGCAGAGCCTGCAGGTTGCAACCGAAATCACCAAGATCAATGGCGTCGCAAACGCCATCAAGAAGATCGGCCCAGGCTGATTGAAACAATGGCGAGACGGGTTCGCCCGTCTCGCTTCCCCGCTCTCGAAGACAATAAAAGCCGCTCGACGGACGGTTCGGGAACAAGATGACCATGGATCTAGATCCCTCTTCGCCGACATTCAGAGGTAACGCCGGCAACACTGCGTCAGGCAGCGGCGGACCGGTCTTGCGCATCACGCGCGCCGGGCGCAGCTCCATTCTGCCGTTGACGGCGGAGCGGCAGGTGGTCGGCGGCAGCGCCGATTGTGACCTGATCATCCTAGGCGCCAAACCGGAACCCGCCTTTGCCATCAGTCTGCAGCGCTCCCGCGGCTCCGACACGGTGTCGTTGACCGCGTTGCGGGATGACGTGGCGATCGACGGTCGTTCCATCCCGCGCGATCGGACGATGAGCCTTACGAAGAGACAGACCATCTCCTTCGACGGCACGATCTGCGAACTCGAAGGTCTCGGCGCCCGGCGCGTGCGGTTCGAGCCGCGCCGGATTGCGGCTGCCGGCCTTCTCGGGCTGGCGGCGTTGCTTTTGCTGGCCGGCCTTTACAACAGCGATGCGCCGGCTCACGAAGCCCCGCTCGTCAAGGTTTCCGCCGCGCCCGAACCGGCGCCGTCATCGGCGGCGATCGCTGCCGAAATCCGCCAGGCCATTCGTATGGCTCAGCTTCCCCAAGATCTGAGCATCGTCGCCACCGCCGACGAAATTCGCATCGGCGAAGGATCGCGGCCTCTCGGCCTGCCCGATGAGACCAAGCTGCGCAGCATCATCGCCTCGATGAGCCGGCGGGGTTCCGTTTCCATCGTCGATCTCACCGCCCTCTCTTCCGGTCTCGACGGCTTCGTCGCCGCCGCCGGCTATACGCCCGTCAGATTCATCATCGGCTCCGACGGTCGCCGCTACGAGGAAGGCGATGTCGTTGCGAGCGGCTGGCGCATCAAGGAGATCGGCAAAGACCAGATGATCGTTTCCCGTGACAGTGAGGACGATACGGTCAATTTCGCCTCTGCCGGCAATGCCGAGCCGAAGCTCGCCGAAATTTCCAGCAGCGAACAAGAATAGGCGATGGCGTCGGAAGCCGGATCATGAAGGTAAGGTCATCCGCCATCGCCATGCTTGCGCAGCGCACCGATATGCTGCTTGCGGTTTTTTTCGCCTCCGTCGTGACGATGCTGGTGCTGCCGCTTCCGACAATCGTTCTGGACGTGCTGATCGCTTTCAATCTCTCCTTCGCTTTCGTGGTGCTGATCACCACGACCTATCTGAAGAGCGTGCTTGAAATCGCGACCTTTCCCGCGGTCATTCTGATCGGCACGCTGTTCCGCCTGGCCTTGACGATTTCCTCGACCCGGCTCGTGCTGGCGGACGCCGATGCCGGCGAGATCATCATGGCCTTCGGCGATTTCGTCGTTGCGGGAAATGTCGTCGTCGGGCTGATCATTTTCCTGATCGTGGCGCTGGTGCAGTTCATCGTGGTGACGAAGGGCGCCGAGCGCATCGCCGAGGTCGGCGCCCGTTTCACGCTCGACGCCATGCCGGGCAAGCAGCTCGCCATCGACAGCGACCTGCGCAACGGCCATATCAGCACGGAAGCCGCGCAGAAGCGCCGGTCGCGTCTCGAACAGGAGAGCCAGTTCTTCGGCGCGATGGACGGCGCCATGCGCTTCGTCAAGGGCGATGCGGTCGCAGGATTGGTGATCGTCGCCGTCAATCTCATCGGCGGCCTGGCGATCGGTATCTTCCAGAAGGGCCTGAGCTTTGCCGAGGCGGCCCATCTCTATACGCTGCTGTCGATCGGCGACGGCCTGGTCTCGCAGATCCCATCCATTCTGATGGCAGTCTCGGCGGGTATCGTCGTGACCCGCGTGTCCGATGACGGCAATGGCAGCCTCGGCAGCGATATCGGCCGCGAACTCTTCCGGGAGCCCCGCGCATTGGCGATTGCGGCGGCGCTGACGATCTGCGCGGGCTTCGTGCCGGGATTTCCCACAGGCGTGCTCGGCGCAATCGGCCTGTGCCTGGCGGGCCTTGCCTTTATGGTGCATCGCCGGCGCACCGGCCCGGCCGCAGCCGGATCGGCGAATGCCGTGGAAAGCGCCAATTCCTATCCGCTCGACCGGACGAAATATGGCGATCCCGTCGTCGCCACCGTCTCGGTGGAAACGCTGGCGCGGCTTGAGGCGATGCGGCTCGGCGAAATGCTGGACGGGCGGATCCGCATGGCGGCGCGCGCCGTCGGCGTCTCCGTGACGGTGCCGACGTTCAACGCCGATCCCCGCATGGCCGAGGATCTGATCCACCTTCAGGTCGAAAACGTGCCCGCCGGTCTCGTCAGCTGCGGTCCCGAACGGACGGCCGAACAGATTGCCGACGACATCGTGCGCATCGTCCGCCGCCATATCGGCGCCCTGTTCAGCGTCGACGACGCGGCACAATGGCTGGGCAGCCTCGAACCGCGTCTCGGCAAACTGGCGATCGACGTCGCCACCCAGGTGCCGCTGATGCTGACGGTCGCGGTCGTCAGACGCCTGCTGGATTCCGGCGTGACGCTTTCCCAGCCGCGCGGACTGCTGGAAGTGATGCTGCACGCCGGCACCGATCACGCGCCGGATGCCCTGGCCGAAATGGCGCGCGCCGCGCTGGTCAAGCAGATCGCCTTCGGGCTTCTCGACCGGCGCGGATTGCTGCCGGCGCTGGTGCTTCCCGCCGAATGGGACCACTTCATCCGCTCCTATGACGCCGCTGGAGCGACCGAGAAGATCGAGATAGCCGAAAGGCTGCGCCTGCTGGCCGAGAAAGCCAGGCAGGCTCTCGAGGACGCCAACGAGCGGGGATACGATCCCATCATCATCGTGCCGGGCGAGTGGCGCCTGCTCACCCAGACGCTGATGATCCACCACAACTGCCGCATTCCGGTGCTGGCGGCGGAGGAGATCGACAGGGATATAACGATCGAAACCATCGGAGAGATCGGGCAAATCCGGAACGCTGCCGGCTCCAAACAAAGGCCGGGCTGATAGAGCAAGTGAAGTAGACGAGACCAACTGGGGATGAATGCAATGTGTGGCGTAGATGGACAAAGGCCCATAGACTTCGACAGAACCTCCCGTTTCGACCTTGAGTCCGATTGCCTTGGCGGCAGCAATAGGGCCGACACGGATTTCACCGCCATCCGAACCCGCAAGGTCTCGCCCTTCGAAGATTTCTCCGGCAACCCGCCGACGCTGACCTCCTATGTGCCGAAGTCGCGGGAAACGTCGGAAAACGGCATGGATTCCGACCCCAAGGATCTGCTGCGCAAGCACATCAACTGGCAATCCCACTCCAAGAAGGTGGATCCATCCGACGAGAAACAGGCCACGACTTTGCAGACCACGACGGAAAAACCCGACCTCTCGAAAGAGGGCAGCGTCATCGTCGTCAACGAGCCGATCGTCGTGGATGGCGGCGTGTTCGACGGCAAGGGCGCGACCTATACGGCCTCGTCCAAGCTCGGCGATGGCGGCCAGTCCGAAACCCAATCGCCGCTGTTCATTCTCAAGAACGGCGCCACGCTCAAGAATGTCGATCTCGGCGAGAATGGCGCCGACGGCATTCACGTCTATGGCGGCGCGACGCTCGAAAACGTCAATTGGCAGAATGTCGGCGAGGATGCGCTGACGGTAAAAAGCGCCGGCGACGTCACTATTATCGGTGGCTCCGCCAAGGGCGCGACCGACAAGATCTTCCAGATCAATGCCGACACGAGGTTCTATCTGAAGGATTTCGTCGCTGACGGCTTTACCACGCTCGTGCGCACCAACGGCGGCAAGCAGATCGACGCCGACGTCACCATCGATGGCGGGGCGTTCTCCCACGGCAGCAACGTCTTCCGCACCGACAGCTCGCTTGCCAGCGTGACGTTCCTCTCCGATATCACGCTGGACGATGTGAAGAACTGGACGCGTGTAGGTGACAACCAATCGGGCGTCTGAGACGCCCGACCACCGGAACCGCAAAGCGAAGATCAAGCGGGCGGCTTAGGCTCCCGCTTTTCATTGCCGGCCTGGTCCTTGCCTGCGCGGCGGGCTGCTGCGCATTTCCGCGCCGATTTGCCGGCGCGCCGATTTCAGCTTCGGGTCGCCCTGGGTATCCTTGTATTCGCGCCGCGCCTCGGTCTTGGTCATGCGGTGTTCGTGCCTGAACAGCGCGCGCGAAATGCGGATATCGAAAAAGGCCGCCGCCACCATGATGCCGGCGGCAATGACGAGGATCGAGCCGAGGAGATGGGCTGTCGTGGAGAGCGTGCATGCTTCTCCGCAAAGAGGCGACCAGAAGATGCTGTTGAGGAAATAGAGGATCGCACCGCCGCCGGCGGCGGCGAGCAGGACAAACTTGACGAGCCCCTTGACGAACTCGGCGATGCTCGCGAGCGAAAAAAGCCTCTTGATGCCCTCGAACGGATTGAGCCGGGTGAAATCGAAGCTCATATGTTTGAACGATACGGGAAACCCCTGCCCGTCGAGGATCGACACCAGGATGGTCGCGGCAAGACCCATGGCAAGCGGCAGCCACATGAGATCGAGCAGCGCCACGCCGGTTTCGCTCAAGCCGACAGTGACGGCGTCGGAGAGGTCGGCCCGCGCGGCGGACTGCAGGCCGCTATCGAAACTGCGGGTGAAATCCTCGAGGATATCAGGCAAGCCCCAGGTGACGTAGACGGCGATGGCAAGAACGGAGATCGCAACCGGGATTTCCTTCGAGCGGGGAACCTGGCCCTCGCGGCGGAGCCGATCGAGCTTCACCCGGCTCGGCGGCAGGGTTTTTTCTTCGGTATCGTCATTTTTGGCCATGGGTCACCTCCAGCATGGCTTTCACCTCGTTGAATCCGTCGATCCAGAGATCGTGGAAATAGCTGGAGATGAAGGCCGTGTAGATGACGAGAATGACCACGACCGCGAAGTTCTTGATGGCCGGCAGGCTATCGTTCAGCGGGAATTGTTTCGACGAGCGGCCAACGAAGGCCAGCGACAATTCGAGCGCGCAGGTGACGATCATGAACGGGGCGGCAAGCAATCCGGCCGCTTTGAACAGCCGGCCGAATACACCGAGGATCATGTCGAGCGGATCGTCGGGCATGGCGGGCATGAGCTTGAAGAGCGGCCAGAACTCGAACGACTTGTAGAAAATCGCGACCAGATCGATGATGCCGCCGGCGCTGACGAAAATCACCAGGGCGATCGACATCATCAGCGAACCGAGCGGCGCGGTTTCCAGCGCGTTGATCTGGTCGAAGAGATTGGCGGCATTGGCACCGCGATAGACATCAGTCATATCACCCGCCGCCTGGGCCGCCCAGAAGGGAATGCCGAGCCCCATGCCGACAAGCGCCCCGAAGCAAAGTTCCTTCATCGAAAGGGCGGCCAGATCGAACCAGGACGTATCCCCCAGCGCCAGCGTCGAATAAGCGAAGGCGACGGAGGGCGCCGACAGGCCGATTGCGAGGCCGAAACGCAGGATGCCGACGATGCTGAACAGCGAGAAGATCGGGAAGATCAGCAGTATCCCGAGCGCGCGGGCGGCGCCGAGCATGGCTGCGGCCGGTGCCGCGACCTCGATGCCGACGAGCGGAAGATGATCCGGCCCCATCCGCCTCGCCTCACTGAACCATGGTCGGGAAGTCGTTGAGGATGTGAACGGAATGTTCGATCAGCGGCGTTGCCAACACCCGGCCGAACAGCAGCAGGGTGATGGAGATCACGAAAATCTTGACGATCTGCGCGATGGTCTGTTCCTGGATCTGCGTCGCCGCCTGGAAGATGGCGATGACGAGGCCGAGAAGTGCGGCAAGGCCCAGAATAGGGCCGGCCAAGGCGAAGGTCGCCATCACGGACATGCCGATTTCGGCTGCGACCTGATCCTCACCCATGACGGCAAGCCTTTCCGGTCTGCGCGGCAGGCACCCGAACCGGTGCGTTCGTCATGGCAGGCTGCTCACTGCGCATAGGATAGCACCAGACCTTCCAGCAGTCGCCGCCAGCCGTCGATCGAGACGAAGAGCAGCAGCTTCAGCGGCGTTGAAACCACCGTCGGCGACATCATCTGCATGCCGAGCGCCACGAGAATGGCGGAGACGGCGAAGTCGATCATCAGGAAGGGCAGATAGATCAGAAATCCGATTTCGAATGCCCGCGTCAGTTCCGAAACGAGGAAGCTCGGCGTCAGAACGGTGATGTCGTCGGAGGCGATCGGGCTAACCGGTGCGTTTGCCCAGATTTTCTGCGATGCCTGGACGAAAAAGTCGCGGACCTCGGCATCGGAAAATTTCAGCATGAAATCCTTCAGCGGTGCCGCCACCTTGACCATGCCGTCCGCCATACCACTGACCGTGGCGAAATCGCCGCTATGGGCGAGCAGCAATTGCCAGCTGTTCTGCAGCACCGGGTTCATCACGAAGGCCGAGAGCACGATGGCGATCGCAAAGACCAGGAGATTCGGCGGTGTCTGCTGGATGCCGATCGCATTGCGCACGATCAGGAGAACGACCGAAATCTTGGTAAAGGAGGTTGCTATCACGGCAATGACCGGCAGCATCGAGATCGCCGCCATCGCCACGAGGCTCTGGGCAAGAGGAAAGGTCTGTTCCATCAGTCGTGCAGCATTGTCACGCGAACGGCGCTCAATCCATCCACGGAGATAATTTCCCCCCGCCCGATGACACGGCCCTGGGCGATGATATCGACGGCATCCGTCAGCGGCCTGTCGAGATTGAAGACATAACCTTCGCCGATCGTCTCGAGTGTGCGAAGCGGAAGCTCCAGCCGTCCTGCATCGAAGACCAGCTTGATCGGGATGCTGTCGACAGGCGACGGACGCGGCTCGCCCTGCAATTCCTGATCGACGGTTTCATTCGTCATGAAATGCCTCATTGGTCCGGTTGGCGTCGACAGAAGCGGCTGGGTGAGGACCGCGCCTTTGTCCGATCGCATGCAGGTTGCAAGGTAACGTTCACCCGTGATCGCGATCACGGTCTCCGGCGCCGCCCCATCGATGACGATGCCGTCCCCCAATCGCAGGGATTTGATCTCACCGACCGACAGCACGGCATAACCGCGCCGGATGCCGACGGTCGTCGTCAGGGCATCGAGCGTGCGGCGCGGCAGGCGGCTCGCCCAGCCGACCAGCCCGTTCAGAAAAGCCTCGTCGAAGCGGCCGCTCAAGGGCAGGCTCATGCCGTTCCAGCCGATTTCGAAGCCGAAATTGCCGCTGGCATCCGGCTGCGGCTCCACGCCGATCTGCAGCAGCGACAGGCTGATGCCGATCTTGTTCTCGATTGCCTCGAAGGCCTCGACGAACTGATGTTCGACCACCGCCGCCTGTTCATGCGGCGACAGTTTTTCCCAGAGGAGCAGCGGTTCAAGCCTTTCGGCCAGCAACCGCAATGCGCCGGCCGACGCAATCAGCATCTGCTCCCGTTCGCCGATGCGGCAGAGAAGACCGACCGGATCGACGATCCGCGCGGCTGCGATATCGGGGGACAGTGGGCGAACGGAAAGCGTCTGCTCCCGGACCGGAATTTGCCAGGCGGCGCGCATCATCGTGTCGGAACGGGAAAAGAAGCTCTCGGCCATCGATGACCGGGGCCATGCGGTCGCTGCGATATTCATCGGACAAGCTCCTCGATCGCTTCGACGATCACGCCGAACGGCTGCGGCTTGCCCTGGCCGTCAAACAGGAAGCGCTGGATGAGCCCGTGTTTGGCGACGGCCTCGTCGACGGCGGCATCGCGCCCCTGGCGATATTCGCCGACGCGAATCAGCAGTTCCACCTCGTCATAGAGGGCCAGCAGGGCGCGCAGCCTGTCGGCGGCCTGGCGATGGCTCTCGCTCACCACCGCGCTCATCGTCCGGCTTCGGCTGGCCAGCACATCGATCGCCGGAAAATTGCCCGCCCTGGCAATCTTGTCGGAGAGCACGATATGGCCGTCCAGCAGCGATCTGGTTTCTTCGGCAATCGGATCGTCCTGCTCTTCGCCTTCGACGAGGACCGTATAGAAAGCTGTCATCGTGCCGTTTGCGCTGTTGCCGGCGCGCTCGAAGATCTGTGGCAAGACGGCGAATACGGAAGGCGGAAAGCCGCGTCGCACCGGCGGTTCGCCGGCAGCAAGCCCCACTTCGCGCAAGGCGCGGGCCATGCGGGTGACGCTATCGATGACGAGCAGCACATGTTTTCCCTGCTCGCGAAAATATTCGGCGATCGCCGTTGCCGTCATCACCGCCTTGAACCGCTCCAGCGCCGGGCGATCGGATGTGGCGACAACCAACGCCACATTCGAGGGGACGCCTTCCGGCATGTTGCCGGCAACGAATTCGCCGACCTCGCGTCCGCGTTCGCCGACCAGGGCGCAGACGATCACATCGGCCTTGTTGTTGGCGACGATCTGGGACACCAGCGTCGACTTGCCGGCGCCAGGCGCGCCGAAAATACCGATGCGCTGGCCCTGGCCGCAGGTCAGCAATCCGTCCAGGGCGGCAATCCCCGAGGTAAACGGCTGGCGGATGGGGCGCCGCGACAGAGGATCGACCGGCTGGCCGTAGAGCGGCTGCAGGAAACGCGCGTCCTCGCCGGCGGGGTTGGCGGAGGGACGCAGGATATTGCCGTGTGCGTCGACGATCGCGCCGAGCAGGAAATTGCCGACGGAGACGGCCGGTTCCCGGCCGGTCGGGACGATTTCCGTGCGCAGGGAGATGCCGCGGGTTTCGCCGTGAAGCGAGAGAAGCGCCGTCTCGCCGTCGATGCCGACGACATCGGCAAGGCCGATGCGACCTCGGCCCGGCTCATGCAGTTCACAAAGCTCGCCGATCCTGACCGAGGGGATGAGCGCCCGCACCAGCAGGCCCGAAACACTCTTTACGCGCCCGCTCTGCCGCCGCACGTCCGTTTGTTCGAGTCTCCGCTCCATCCGAAGCAACGCGTCAACCATGGACGAGGGCCTCGATCACGGTGGCGAGCTGGTCTTTCAAGCCGATCTGGCTGCGTCCCGCCGACGTCTCCAGAATAATCTCGCCGGCAGACATCAGCGGATCCGTCTCGATAGTGATGCGGTGATCGATATCCGCAATTGCCCGGGCGATCATGGCGGCATCGTCGGGGGCGACATGCAGGGCGATCTCCTGGGCCTCAGCGGTCTGGGATATGGCGTGGCGGACCAATCGCCTCGTGCGCTCGTCGGCCTCCATCGATCCGAGGATCAATCCGACCGATTTCAGAACCACCGCCTCGACCCAGCTGTCGAGATTGGCAATTTCCTGTTCGGCTTTTCCGAGCGAGGCGGCAAGCCGTGCGGCGGCATCGCGAACGCCCTGTTCGAACCCGTCGCGATAGCCGTTTTGGGCGGCCTGCTCGCTGGCGGCGGCAAGTGTCGCCTGCGATTGGGCGGCGTCGTGGCGGGCAGCCTCCAGAATTTGCGCCGCCTCTCTGATCTGGCCGAAACTCTCCGCCGGAATGATGCGGTCGTGGCGCGCAAATCCCGAGCTCATCGTCCGGCGCCTTCCTGTATGGAGGCGACCTCGTCGACAGCGGCCGTCGCCAGAACGAGCGCCGGGCTCTTCAAGAGGGAAGCCGAGCCGTTTTCGGCCATGTCGCGCCAGCCCGCCCACCGCCATGCCGCAGAGATCCGGTATTCGTCTGCCAGAAGCGCCAGCATCGACCAGCCATCGGCCTCGACGACATGCCTTGCCTGCTCGCTCAACAGATCAAGCGGCGGCGTTGCCGTGGAAAGATTGATGTGGCCGAGGGCGAATGCGACCGCTTCCTCGCCGTAGACGGCCTTGAGCCTCGCAAGGGTCGGGCGATCGACCGCGGGGCAGAAGGCTGCGAGATGATAGGCGAGGCCCGCCCGGAGCGCGGCCGTTGCGCGTCCGCCCGCGTCCATGGAAATCAGGCGGCGGGCGCCGTCGGCAAATGTGGCGGGGTCGCCATGGGCTTCCGCGATCTCAGTGAAAAGCCGCCGATACAGCCGCGGTGACAGGGTAGACCCATCGGCAAGGAGCGGCGCGGTCCCATCCCATCGGGCGGCCGGCAGCATATCCGCGGAAAGCAGCGCTGCCCTGCGGATCCTCGCGGCATCCGAGATCGCCTCGCCGTCCGAACGCGGCGTGCGCATGCTCAGCGCTCCTTCCGCTGCGGCAACAGCAGCAGCAGGCATGCCCCGATGGCGAGGATGATGGCGCCGATCACGGCCAGATTGGGGCCTTTGAAAGCCGAGAGAGCGCTTTGCACCATCGAGAATGGCGCCGCAGCGGGTGCCGGCGTCACTGGTGCTGCTGGGGCGGGCGCTGCGGCTGTGGCAGGAGCCGCCGGCGCGCCGACCTCCGACCAGGGGCTGACCACCACCGAGACATCTTCGTAAGAGAGATCACGGATGCTGTTGACCAGAACGGATCGGCTTTTCATGTCGATCTCGTTGAGATTGGCGCCGGGGCGATATTGCAGCACGGCCGCCGCCCTCGCCTTCTCCTTGATGAGCCCGCGGCCGTTCTCCTCCGGCAGCACCACATGGACGCGCGCCGTCGCCACGCCGTCAAGCCCGGAAAGCGTTTCGGCAAGCTGCTGCTCGATGGCGTAGCTCATCCGGGCTTTCTGTTCGTAAGGCGTCACAAGGAAGCCGTTGCCGGGAAAGAGTTCGGCGACATTTCCGAACGACTGACGCGGCAGACCGGCGCCCGCCAGCAACTCGATCGCCCGGGCATGATCGGCTGATTCAGCGATGATCGCATAGGTCCCGCCCTTTTCGCTCTTCATGGTGACGGAGATGCCGGCGCGTTCCAGCAGGACCTGAGCATCCAGCGCATCGCGCTGATCGAGTCCCGTCAGCACGTCCTGGCTGCAGGCGGCGAGGAACAGGCAGAGGGCGAGCATGGCGGCCTTCGGAAGGACTTTGCGCGCGGGCGAAGAGATCGATGATCTCGCAAGGGCCGATGAGATCATGATATTCACTGGCCCTGCGTCAGCCGTTTGGACGACGACATCACCGACTGGGTGAGTGACGACAGCAGCGTCGTGCCGGTTGCGAATTGCTGTGATTTCTCCAGCCGGTCGATCGATGTCGTGATGTCTTCGATCTTCGGGCCGCTGTGATCCTTGTCCGCGGCAAATCGCACCAGCGGCGTCTCCGGCTGGCCGCTCCCGGCCACGGGCATGAAGAATGCCGACAGCCGTTCGAGAATGCTGGAGGGCCTGGTATTGCCTTCCGGTGAATAGGAGGGCGGGACGGCGTCGGACTCAGGCGCGATCTTGCGGCCCTGGGTGTTGGGAATAGAGGTGAGTTCGGTTGGCCGAAGGCCGGCGAAATCCGCCGGTTGCAGTCCGATCCGCTCCGCCACGATCTCCGAGGTCTTCAGCACATTGCCTGTCGATACGCCGTCGACGGGCGGCGTGAAGGCGCGGCCGGAAAGTTCTTCTCCACTCATTGCAATTCCTCAACTCGGTACACGTCAACTGCAAACGATGAACGGGAACGCTACTCGTCGCTGCCTTCGTCGATCGCCTCCTTGGCGAAATTGAAAAGCGAATTGTTCAGCATCAGGGTGTTGGAAATCATGCCTGGCAGAAACGCGTCCACGGCAGCGGAGAGTATCTCGCTCTCGCTGTTCGGATCGACCTTTTTCGTCGTGCTGCCGGTGGTGTCCTTGGAACCCGTCTTATCGGTCGTCAGCTCCACCGAGACAGGGTTTGCGAGCGCCAGGTTGAGGTCGGAGTTCACTGAATCTACGGCCATATGAGCACTTCCATCAAGGAGTTATCAAAATGAATGCATGATTTGATATGGATAAAAAAACGGCCGGTCAATTGTTTAAACTTAACCGATGGTTAATTTTCGGAACTTGCAATCGGCATTGACAACTTTATCGACCTTTATATTAAAATTGAACGTTTTTTATCCGTAAAGCGCAGCAGATATCCAGATTGCGCATGAAATTCATACTTAAATTTATTGCTATCAAATGTTCACAGGCCAGACTGCCTCTACGCCAACCGGGCCTGTGAGTACCCAGATATTTGGTGTTGCGAAAGCGTCCCGGATCAGCCCACCGCCGTACCGCGGCGCTTCTCGATATCGGCGATGATCGCGTCCCAGTTCTCAGGGGTCAGCTCGCGCTGTTCCGGGTCGCGGGGCGCGGGGGCGACGCCGCCCTTGGCGCCGACGATCGGGCCGGTCTTGGCGTAGATGCCGACCGTGTCGTTGACAGTGCGCTTAAGCATGTCGTTCATCATGTCGGTCTGCTTGTGGAAGGCTTTTTCCTGCTTGATGCTCTGGTAGATGGCAAAGCCCGCCCAGGCCGCCCAGGACACCGCGCAGGCGACTGCGAAGGCGAGCGAGAAGCCGCCGGAGACGAGCGCTACCGTTGCGCCCGTGCGCCCGAGGAAGGTGGAATTCACCAGCATATTGGCAACGCCTGCGATGCCCTCGATCGCGCCGACCGTGTCCGCCGCGGTTCCGATACCCATGAAGATGAGATCGACCGGATCGCCCTTGCCACTGGTGAGCCCCTGCAGGAACTGGTAATATTCCACCGGCAGCCAAGCGACGCCGGCAACGGCGCCAACCGTCGTCCCGGTATTCTTGAAAAAGGCGGAGAGCACGCTGCGCTGCGCCCGCGCCAGCTCGTCGGAAACGCCGACGAGTGAACTGATCCCATCCAGCAGCGAAAAATTCGAGGCTTTGATCGCCGAGCCGAGCGCACTGCCCATGTGCGCGAGAGCGCCAAGGGCGTGCAGAACCACGATGCCGATGCTGTCCCAGGTCGGGCTGGTCATGTTGAGGCCGGCATAGATGGAGCGGGATGCGGTGAGCACCGACATCACGCCGGAAGAGAGCGCCGCCTTGTATTTGACAGGATCGACCCCTGCCGGCGCCGCCGTCGCGGTCTTGTCGATCAGCTTGGCAAGGTCGGCCTTGATCGTTTCGACGCTGCCGCCCGGTCGCATCGTCGCCCAAAGCGCGGTGAAGATCGTCGTGAAATTGGTCTTGTATTGCGCCATGGCATCGGCATTGCCCTTGAACAGGGTTTCCGCCAGCGCGTCGAGGCTCGGGGCGATGATCTTCTTGATCGCCTCTTCGGCGGTCTTGCCGTCGACGATGATTGGATCGATCACATCCGTGCCGGGCATCAGCGTCTTCATCAGGCCTGACATGGAAAGTCCCATGTCCTTGAGGCTCGATGTCAGATATTCGCTGTCGATATAGGGCAGATCGAGACTTTGGATGGTCTTGCTCCAGCCATTGTCCTTGGTGGCGAACATGCGCTCGGCGATCCAGGCGTCGCCCCCGCTGCCGGCGAAGAAGCGCCCGCCGTCTGAGCCGTTGGCGGCAATGCCCTTGCCGGCCAGCCCGGTGCCGATCATGATCGCCGCCATGACGTCGTTGAACGAATAGCTGGCGAGATTGCTGGAGGGCAGCGGCGAGACGCTCTTGTCCCACTCGGCATTGGCCGGCAACTTCGAGACCAGGCTGGCGCCCATGACGAGCCCTTCCAGCGCGGTCTGCACCGCATGGCGGTAGCCCAAGACCTCCTTGCCGCCGGGTGCGCTCAGGCGCGACGTCAGGCGCTCCAGATTGCCGGCGAGATCGCCGATGCCGATTTCTCCGGCGCCTACCTTGTCGAGCAGCGGACCGAGAAGCGCCTTGACGTCGGCCTTGAACTGATCGCGCACCTCGGGGCTGTCTGACCCGTAAAACTGGTTGGCCATCGCCTGGATGGTCGGGTTGAACAGGTGGGTGATATTGTTGGGCACGGTGCTGCCGAATTCGGAAGCGGCAACCTTTTTCAAACCGTCGAGGTCGATCTTGAGATCGGGGAACAGGCTGCCGCCGAGCCCGAGCGACTGGTCGAAATCCATAACCGGCAGGATGGAGCCGAGCCCCTTCAGTTCCCGCTCGGTCTTGTTGCCGGCCAGTCCCATGCGGATCAGGCCATCGAGCGCCGTCGTCGGATCGGAGATCGTCGGCAGCACGTTCTTGTCGAAGAATTCGGCATAGGTCTTGTCGGCAATCGCCGAGCGCTGCTTTACGAAATCGTCGGGAAGCACCATGGAATAGAAGCCGAGGGCGGCATTATATTCCTTGAGAATGGTGGTGACGTCCTTGCCGGATTTGAGACCGTCATTCAGCAGGCCGCCATTGACGATGTCGCGCTCAAAGGCATCCTCGACCTTCGTACGCAGGTCCTTCATCTTCTCGTCACGCGTTATCGTGTCGTTGATGATCTCGGAAGCGTCCTTGTTCGTATCGGGCGGCGCCACGCGATAACCGGAGAAGATCAGCTTGAAGGCCTTCAGCGCCTTCTCCGTCATCAGCGAGTTGACGTCGGGGTCCGAGCCCAGGATGGCGATCGACTTGTCGAGATCCTTCAGGATCTCCTGGTCGTTGTAGATGCCGCGCTGGTTGTCGCCGAGGCTGTCCTTGTATTGGCCGAAGGTCGCCTTGGTCTGAAGCAGATCGAGATACATGATCAGTTTCTGCTCGGCAGTGTAATTGTGAGGGTTTTTGACGACGTCGATGCTCTCGAAGGATTTGTCCTTGTCCTTCAGCCCTTCCATGAAGCCCTGATTGATCTCGCTCATGAAATCGGAATTGAACAGGAGATCGATGACCGGCTGGATCGGCGCGGTAGGGCGGGACGTGCCATTCGACGTGGCGGCCAGCGAAACGAACTTCGGACTGCTCGTCTGCGCCGATATAGAGGAGAAAATCGTCAGGGCTGCCGTCGTGGTCCCGTCAGAGGCAAAAGGCGATGCCTTCTTGACCGTGGTGCTCGTGGTTTTGCCCTGGCTCGTGGAATTTTCGGACTTTGGATCGGAATTGGCGTTTAGCCGGAGAAATGAAACCGTATCGATATCCGAAGATGCTGGTGCGATCGATGACATGCGTTCCCTTTGATTTTCTTTTTCCGCTTTTCGCGGATGACGTCGTTTACCTTACGTTAGGCATAAGATCGACCTTTGCGTGATAATTCAAGCCCGATCGCGACATCGCGGTTGCATAAAATGCAGCGGCCTCGCGCCTGGAGATCAAAAATCACATTTTTACCGAGGGGTCGCAGGGTATTTCCCAGGCTGTGGCGGTCATCGTTGCCGCCCCTCTGCCTCTACCAGATGAATGACGGGTCTGGCCCAAATTCGAGATGCACGGACTCGCCGGTGTAGCGTTCAAGCTTCTCGTTCAGCTGCTTTTCCATTTTGTCGAGCTTCTTCACGCCATTGGCCATATCCCACAGGCCAAGCGCTAGCCCGACGGCCGAGGCAACGAGGCCGGTGACCAGTCCGGCCGCGGCAAGGCCGGTTTTGGCGGCGCTGCTGAAGATGGTCACGACTTCCGGCGCCACCGTTCCGAGTCCGGAAAAGGCACGGGACATGGCATTGGTCAGATAAAGCATCGCCTCGGAGAAACCGATGAGCGCGTTGCCGGTACCGGCAATGCCGCCGATTATTTCGAGCGCGCCCTTGGCGCGGTCGCCGGCCTTCATCGACCGCGACGCCGAATAGAAGCCGAGGCCGGCCATGGCGAGGCCGCCGGCCGCGCCGAGGATCTTGCCTGCCGCTTCCATCGTCTTCGGCGAGAAGTTCATCGAGATCCCCTTGCCCCAGCTGCCAGGCTGATTGCCGAAGGCGCTGAACGGTTTGCCGGCAACGTCGAGGTTCTTGCCGAGACCTTCCATCGTCATGCCGACGATCTGTGTCGCCGAGCCGACCGCAGCGGCGATATCGGCCGGCGTCCACTTGCCGCCGACACCGAGGCCGCGCGCCACCAGCACGCTCGACATCGTCAGCATCTGCACGGCGTGCATCAGACCGGCCTTGTACACTTCGGCATCGATGCCGGCAGGTGTCCGGGTCTGGCGCGGCAGATCGAGCGAATCCTTGAAGGAGGCAAGCGCATCGTCGAGCTTCATACCGCCGCGCATCATCCGCAGAACGCCGTCGACGTCGCGTGCTATGTCCTGTGCCAGGTTCTGTTTCAGCGTCTCGCCGCCATCGGCCGGGCCGTTTTTGCTGATGAAATCCTCGGCGAAGGTGTTTGCCAACTGGCTGATGGCGTCATTCGTTGCGCCGGGCACGAAGGTGTCATCCGGACCCGACAGCAGCGGCTCGAGATCGACACCCTGGCCGTCGCCGATATAATGTTCCTTGATGACGTTCGAGAAGGTGACGTTCGCGGCGTCGAGATGCGCGTCGATATAATCCTGGGGCAGGAGATCGACGAGCGTGTTGAGTTCGGAATAATAATCCTTCAGGGCATCTTCGAAGCTCTTGCCGGCGCTCAGCGCCCGGTCGATCGCCTTGCCGCCGCCGATATCGATCAGATAGGCGTCTTCGATGTTGGTGAGCAGATCGGAATTCGCCGGGCGTTGCAGATATTCCTTCATGCCGCTCGCGAAGATATCCGAGAGATGCTGCTGCGTCGCCGGATCGGCCGTCAGCTTTTCGATCCGCGCATCGAGGTCCTTGCCGACGCGCTCGCCATCGGGCACGCTGTCGCCATACCGGTTCATATAGCCATTGAACTGCTGTTTGATCTCGATGAGATCGTAGAGCAGCGTCGCCTTCTGTTCCGGCGTCAGCTGGTCGAGGTGGTCCATGTTGTCGGGCGCGACGAAATCCCGGCTCACGTCCTTCACGGCGTCGCCGAGAATGCCGTATTTGAGTTCGTCGAGCTTCTTCAGCGTCGGCTCATAGGCGGTCGACGGAGCGTAGCCGCGCAGCAGCTTGCTTTCCAGGATGTCGTTCTCGTCGATCGGGCGCTCCACGACCGGCTCGATGGCATCCGAGCCCGACATGACAAGGTCCATCTTCTTGAGGCTCGATGTCAGATAGTCGCTGTCGATATAGGGCAGATCGAGATTTTGGATGGTCTTGCTCCAGCCATTGTCCTTGGTGCCGAACATACGCTCGGCGATCCAGGCGTCGCCGCCGCTGCCGGCGAAGAAGCGTCCGTCACCTGAGCCGTTGGCGGCGATCTCCTTGCCGGCCAGCCCAGTGCCGACCATGATCATAGCCATGACGTCGTTGAAGGAATAGCTGGCGAGATTGCTGGAAGGCAGCGGCGAGAAATTCTTGTCCCAGTCCGGATTGGCCGGCATCTTCGAGACGAGGCTGGCGCTCATGACGAGCCCTTCCAGCGCGGTCTGCACCGCGTGACGGTAACCCCAGACTTCCTTGCCGCCGGGAGCGATCAGACGCGAGGTCAGGCGCTCCAGGTTGCCGGCGAGATCGCCAATGCCGATTTCTCCCGCGCCAACCTTGTCGAGCAGCGGACCGAGAAGCGCCTTGACGTCGGCCTTGAACCTGTCGCGGACCTCGACGCTGTCTCCCCCGTAAAACTGGTTGGCCATCGCCTCGATGGTCGGGTTGAACAGGTGAGTGATATTATTGGGCACGGTGCTGCCGAATTCGGAAGCGGCAACCTTTTTCAAGCCGTCCAGGTCGATCTTGAGATCGTTGCCCGGGTCGGTTTCGGGCGTGCTCACCTTTGCATCGACCAGGATCGCGGTGGCGCCGCTTTTGCTCTGGGTAAATCCGACGAAGCCCCGCGCAGCGGAGATGTCGAGTGCCTGCCCGTTGCCGCTCGGCGCGATCTTGCGTATTTCGCCGGCGTCGATGGTTTTTGTCGATGCAGAACGGCCAGTCACGTCTTTCTGGCCGAGGTCCACGACCAGGGTTTCGACCTCTTTCGATCCGCTGCCAACACGTTCCAACATGATTTCGTCACTCCTGATCGACGGCCGCACCCTGAACGGAGGCCCGGAAAGCCTCGTTAGGTCAGAAGTTTTTCAGTGATATGACAAATGGGTGCTATCGGAGCGGCAAAATTGAACCATTGACCCCCACATAGCTTCCAAATTATACCGCAGTACAAATGCTGGTGACACCGCAGTCGCCAAGGTGCGGCGCAATAGAGCACGCTCCCGTAGGGAATGCGCTCACGAGACAGATCGAAGTCGGTCCTCGGGCTCGGTTTTCAGACTGCATTGTCCGGCAAATCGGTATAAGCCGTCCTCTCGAACAAATCAGGGGACAACATGGAAACCGTGGAAATCAGCAGCCGCAGCGACTTCGGCCTTTGGGCAATTGAGCGGGCGCGGGAAATCATAACGTCCGAGGGAACTGCTTTTGCGATGGCCGCTCGCGATATGGACGACGAGGCGCTTGCAAACGCTGCAGCCGCGCTAGGCAAGGCCATCAGCGATGCGATGGTGGAAGTGTTTGACGGCCTGATAGATGAATCGTGATTGTGAAGAGACAGCGGGTCACTGACCGATAAAAATTGGTCAGCACCGTCCGGGCTCGCCGTCTTCCCCTCTCATTGCAAACTGTCAGAAACTTGCATATATTTCTGACAAGAGAAATGCCATGCAAAAGCTGACATAGCAAATCATGGGACATGCTGAACGACTGCCGGAAGGATCCGCGCTTTCGGCAAAGAGTTTTTTGCATCTCGGAAATCGAGCCGCCCTGGATCAGGCTCTGTCGCGCCTGGCCGAGCGTGGCGAGCTCGTCCGGGCGGGCCGTGGTATCTATATGCGGCCCGTCAAAAGTCGCTTTGGCAGTCGGCCGCCGACGGTCGAACAGGCCGTAGAGGCGGTGGCGCAGCAGCGCGGTGAGGTCATCGTCTCGAATGGCGCCGCCGCGGCAAATGCCCTGGGCCTGACCTCCCAGGTCCCGGTCCGCTCCGTCTACCTGACATCCGGCCGTAGCCGGACGATGACCCTTGGACAGCAGACGGTCGAGCTCAAGCACGTGCCGCGCTGGCAATTGGCCTTGGCCGATCGACCTGCTGGCGTGGCGGTCCGCGCACTTGCATGGCTTGGGCCGGAGAGGGCCGATGAAGCACTGTCGCGGATCAAGCGAAAGCTGCCGCCGGAGGCGTTCGGCGAGCTGGTGGCGGCGGCTCCGCAGTTTCCGACCTGGCTTGCAAGAAGCGTAGGAAGGGCTGCGCATCGCTGATCTATTCCTGAGCTTGTCAAAGATGACCGGCGCGAAGCCTTGGCTGTGGCAGCCGACCACAGCGGACGGCCCATTCATCTCCTCGAAAAGGATGTCTGGGTCGTCTGGACGCTGCAGACGCTCTTTTCGTCCAAGCTCGGTGAGCATCTCGTCTTCAAGGGCGGCACCTCGCTTTCGAAAGCCTACGGTGTCATCAAAAGGTTCTCCGAGGATGTCGACCTGACCTACGATATCCGCGCCCTGGCGCCGGACTGTTGGCGACAATGACGAAGCACTGCCGAAAACCCGCAGCGAGGAGAAACACTGGACCAGCGAGGTGCGAAAGCGGCTTCCGGTCTGGGTGGCGGGCTCGGTGGAGCCGGTTATGGCGCGTTGCGCGTTCAATCTCTTCCGGCGGCAATCCGCCTCGAGGACGATACGCTCTACCTCGACTATGAAGCGGTGAGCAGCGGATCCGGCTATGTCGCCCCGAGCGTCATGCTCGAATTCGGAGCGCGTCGACCGGCGAGCCGGCCAGTATCCGCGATATCGACTGTGACGCGTCGGGCCAGGTTGATGGTGTCGAATTTCCGAAAGCGAGTCCCCGCGTCATGCACGCGGAGCGGACGTTCTGGGAGAAAGCGACCGCCATCCATGTCTTCTGCCTGCAGGAGCGCCTTCGCGGCGATCGTTTTGCCCGCCACTGGCATGATGTCGTCCGGCTGGACGATGCTGGTTTCGCCGACAAAGCATCCGCGGATCGGCAACTCGCCAATGCCGTGGCGAAACACAAATCCATGTTTTTTGCGGAAAAGGCGGCCGACCGCTCGCCCATCGACTACGCCGCAGCCGTCAACGGCAATCTGGTTCTGACGCCATCCGGAGAAGGTCTGCGTGCGCTCGGCGAGGATTACGTGCGCATGGTCGACGACGGCCTGCTGCTCGGCGATTCCGAGCCGTTCGAGCACCTGATCGAGCGATGCACGCAAATTCAGGCGCATGCCAACAAAAGCGACGCGTCAAAATAAGCAATTGCCGGCCCACAGCCGCACCTGCCCATTACTGTGAGTGCCCTGTCACCGACGCGGTTTGGCTTCGCGCCAATTATTAGGCGTTTGCTCGTGGCAGGCACCCTTGATGTGATGAGAGTGACCCGGTTATTCCGGCTCCGGCCTCGGCGAGGATGTGGCCAAATACCGCACGGGCGCGGGTTCGTTTGAGGAAAGTTGCGCCACGTAAAACGAAGATCCGGTGTGTTTGCAGTGAAGGCATTCCAATTCCCAATTTCAATCTCGCCGGAAGCCCGAGCAAGCTCAAAATCGCTGACGCGAGAATCGACACGGATGTTCCACTTGCCGCAACGGCACGTTCTCGCGCCAAGTGCCATCCTCCCACTGGCGCGCCGCACGCTTGATTGGCTCTATTCCCGCAGGGGGGGTCGACAAGACGACGGTCACTTCTTGGCGTCCAGCGGATCGATGTCGCCTTTCATCAGGAAGGCCGCAATCTCGACAGGGCCAGCGCGCCCGGGCGTGACGATGATTTTTGCCATCGCCTTGTCTGAATGAAGATGCGTCGAAGCCGGCTGTGCTGCCGCAGCGATAGGCGCGCGGTGGCGGCGTGAATCGCCAAGTTGCCGCAACGGCCAGCACGAGGAACTCGACCAACGTCTCGGCGGCGAAATAGCGGAAGGTGCATTCCGGTAAACCACGGCGATCGAAACTTAAATCCGTCGCAATCTTCTCGACACTCACGTAGCATGAGCCTCGCGAACAAACGCCGCCACGCCACTATGGCAATTTCACTTCTCCTCCTCGGGATGCCGACTAACACGTTCGCCCATCCCCATATCTTCGTTGATGCGAAATTCGAGGCGGTCGCGGCGCCCGATGGAAGCCTCCAGGAGCTGCGCGACACATGGCAGTTCGATGAGGTGTTTTCGTCGTCAGTGCTGCTCGACTACGACAAGAACCGCAACAATGCCCTCGACCCTGCGGAAGTTGCTGCCGTCGCCAAAACAGTCCGGGAGTCGCTTGCGCAGTACAACTATTATATGAACATCACGATCAATGGGAAAACACTCGCGCTTGCGAAGCCGGACATCCTGCATGGGACCTATGAGAACGGCTCCCTCACCCTGTCTTTCGCACAGAAGCCAATGGCCAAGACGCCGCTCAAAGGATTGATTGTTTTCGGCGTTTATGATCCGACACTCTATACTGCTCTCGATTTTGCCAGCGATGCCGATCTGAAAATCTCGGGCGAAGGCTTTAGCGGTTGCACTCACAAAGTCGTCAGGCCTGGCTCGAAAGAAATCCTTTCCGAAAATCAGGCGATGCTGACGACGATGTTCTTCAACGATCCAGTGGGCACAGACTACTCGCAGATTGTTGCGACCCGATTGGAAGTGCGCTGTTAAGGAGTGTCGAGGCATAATTGCGAACTATCGAACCTCGTTGTCGCCTCTGTCATGATGATCGATGTCATTCAGGTCTTTGTTTACATCACGGAGAGCACCAGATGCGTTCCAGGCTCAACCTTTTGCTAGCAACGGGGTTGGTCATCCTGGCACCAATGCTGTCCGGATCAACTCCCGCACGTGCCGCGGGCAAGAGTTCGCCTTTCCCGGCTTGGATAGCAGACTACGTCGGCGACGGGAAAGGCCAGATCACGCGCGTGGTTCTGGAGCGGGCGCGGAGGTTATATCTGGAGAAGGTCGCGGAGGGAACGGTCAAGAACGCCTGTTACTTCGCAATGGATGCGACACGACCCAACGATCTGACAGTTGGCCGGTTCTACGTGATCTGCGAGGCGAAGCAGTCGTTTCGGGTGATCTCGGCAGGGCATGGTGGCGGCCTCAACCTCCCTGGCGTGGTCAACTTCTCCAACGGCCGGGAATGCGCTAAGAATTTTGGCAACGCGCTGGACTCAAACTTGACCGCCGGCGCGTATCTGACAAGCGAGATCAAGACCTCGTTCAAAGGCTATTATCTGGCGCCTTCTAACAGAGAGGCGGTTTTGACCCGCTCGTTTGTTCAATTCGATGGGATCGGCGATACCGCCAACGCCAGACAACGCGCCATCGGCGGGCATGCTGCGGCGCTCGTCTCTGGGATCTGCATGCAGAAAAAGCCGGAGAGCCCATATGCCGATCGGAAAGGCTATGTCCCTGTCGGGAAGTTGGTCACCTATGCGGGCGGGCGAAGCGACGGATGCACCAGCTGGTCGCCGGAAGAGACCCCGGAAGTCTTGTCGATGGTCAAGGATAATCCGACGACGCTCTATATCTACCCGGAGGCGCGCGACATCGCCGCGGTCGGCCGGGCAACGACATCGGGCAAGTCGCCAGTAAGCGCTGGATCATACTGGAACGCTACCTGCCTTGGCGAGATCGGCTCTCCGCAGTTCTGGCCGAAAGAGCGGCTGGAGCCGATCATCGCAAGATATAAGCAGGATCATCCAGCACCACCGCCGCGTCCAATTCCCCTCTGCCAAGCATCCAATTGAAAAGCGGGTGGCATCTGAGAAAACGATCGTCGTTTTGAATGTCACCTTTAGCTTTGACGACCAAAGTCCTCTGCGTATAACATTGCTGCAGCAGCCTCCTCGTCGCCGCCAATGCTTGGAGCACACTGAGATGGAACTCGCTCGTTCTATCCTGAATGCCGCGACACTCGCAACCTCGGGAACCACAGGCACAAACACGCACGAATTTTGCTTTTCCTCGCAGGGCAAAATTATTCTGGCAGGGTGCTGCTGGCGAGCGCCCGGCAGGAGAAGCTGGAAAGTGGCAAGGTCGTGCGCGTCGACAGCACGTCACCGCCGCACTGATCCATGAGCCGAGCGACCGTAGCCTATTATGGGACGCTGTCCGGGTGACGGTGCGGCTGTTGCAGCAGGCCGTGGCACTGGGTAGAGCCATCCCATGGCACGACCACCGCCGCGCGGCAAAGAAGCGGGCTCGAGCGATCGAATACCCGCGGCCGCCCCAAACGGATCAAGCACTACCGCGAACTGCTCAAGATCACGCGCACGACCTTGAGTTATCTGCAGCAGGCGAGTGAACAGTTGCCCCTGACGGCTGGCCCGGCCGGCGAACTGTGGCAGACCCAGCCCCGCCACTATAAGCTGCTGATCGACCGGATCATCGGCCAGACCGAACGGCGGGTCCTGGCCGGCGAGCCGGTGCCGGCTGGCGAGAAGCTGGTGAGCCTCTTCGAGCCGCATGCCGACATCATCGTCGAAGGCAGCCGCGACGTCGACTACGGCCACAAACTCAATCTGACCACCGGCAGAAGCGGACTGGTCCTCGACCTCGTCGTCGAAACCGGCAACCGGCAGACAGCAAGCGTTTGCTGCCGATGCTGGAACGCCACATCGCCTTTTATGGCCAGGCGCCGCATCAGGGCCGGCTATGCCAGCCGCGATAATTTGAGCCGAGCCAAAGCCTGCGGCATCCGCGACATGGCCTTCCACAAGAAGTGCGGCCTCAAGATCGAAGATATGGTCGGTAGCCGGGGTCTATCGCAAGCTCAGAAACTTCCGCGCCGGCATCGAGGCCGGCATCTCATGTTTGAAACGCGCTTGTGGCTTGGGGCGCTGCACCTGGCGTGGGCTCGACCACTTCAAGGCTTATGTCTGGTCATCGGTGGTCGCTTACAATCTCGCCCTCTTTGCCCGCCTCCGGCCGGATCGTCGGCGTTGGTGAGGCGAACAATGCTGTCCGCGATGGCGAGGACGTTCTTCGACCGGTGGCCGATCCGTCAGCAGCCGATGCTCGGACGCTTCCAGCGCCTCTATCCGCCGGTACTCCGTCATGTCGATTTACGATCCGAAAAATAAAGCATCCTTCCGTCGTCCCCATGGATGGGACTTAAATGCAAGCGGTTCCAGAACTGCTCCCCGTTCTTCTTATAATTCAAGATCTCGACGCTCACCTCCCGCTCGTCGGCGATGCAGCGCGAAGTTCGGCGACGGCGATCGGAGACGTCGCCGGGCCCTAAAGGAAACGACAATTCCGGCCCAGCACCTCTCCGGCGGCGCAACCGGTCAGCTCGAGGAATGATCTGTAGGCCAGCCCGATCGGCAGATCCGGCTTGCGCGCGTCATTGACGACCATCGGCATCCTATTCGTTCGAACGCGACCGCCGCAAGTTCTTTCCGGTCGGCCAAGGCTGCTTCTGACGATACCGAAGGTAAGTCTTTGTCAAATTGGGTCGTCATCCTTCCACGCTCAATAAGAGGTCCGATAACGTCGCACGCCGTCTTTTTCCTAAAAGACGATCGACCGACTTGGCCTATGCGGCAGGCTTCCCGACCAGCCCGTCCGGGAGTCACGGTTCGATGGCGTTGTCATTGCGCCTGTATGGGATGAGGTAAGGCAATTCCGCTTGCGCGACCGGAAGGATCAGGCGCAGAATAAAATCATGAACCCCATTTCCACCTCCAGTCGCGCTCGGGAGCGCTTTCTCGAAGCAATCCTTCAGAGTGCCATCGAATATGCGATCATCGCCCTGGATCTCGACTCCCGAGTGATCACCTGGAATGAGGGTGCCCGCCGAATTCTCGGATGGGATGAGACCGAAATCGTCGGCCATCCCGTGGCCGTTATTTTCACTGAGGAAGACCGCGCGGCGGGCATTCCTCAACGGGAAATGACCGCCGCACTGACCCAGGGCCATGGAGATGATGAGCGCTGGCACCTTCGAAAGGACGGCTCGTTATTCTGGGCGTCGGGCCAGATGATGGCGTTGAGATCGGATGATGGCGAACTCGAAGGCTTCGTGAAGATCCTCAGGGATCGAACCGAGCAGCGGGAAAATGAGGAGCGACAGCGCGTCCTGATGCACGAACTTTCTCACCGCATCAAGAACACGCTGGCAGTCGTTCAGGCGATCACCAACCAGTCATTCCGGAACGCCGCCAGCATCGAAGCCGCGGAGCAGTCGATCTCGTCGCGCATCAAGGCATATGCAAACGCGCACGATATTTTGCTGCAGAAGAACTGGTTATCCGCAGCCGTCGATACGATCATCGAAGCGACCGCGGTGAATCTCGGCGTTGAACCGAGCCGCATCAAAGCAAGCGGTCCGGCAGTCAGCCTGAACCCGCAAGCGGCTCTTGGCTTCGCCCTCGTGCTGCATGAGCTTGTCACCAATGCGACAAAGTACGGGGCTCTATCAGGGGATACAGGAACTGTCGAGATCGAGTGGTCCGTGCGCAAAAATGTCGGCGACGATCGCTTCAATCTCCATTGGCAAGAGAGCGGTGGCCCAGCCGTGGAAGCCCCAAAGAAGAAGGGCTTCGGCTCCCGCTTGGTCAATACGAGCCTGTCCGCTTTCGGAGACGTCTCGTTTGACTACGCCGCAACCGGCTTCAAGCTCGACCTCGAGGCATCGCTTCAGAAACTGCAATATCAAAATTGTCCGGATCTTGAAGTATGAAGAGATGTCAAATGCTGCCCCGAGGCTCCGTGTCGTCGCCGATGCCAAGATCAGCGAAACAACTGGCCTTCATGCGCCTACTCGGCCTCAGCCTCTTCGATCTCCTGAGGAGACAGGTGGTAGATGACGAGTTTTTCGACGACGTATTCCAGGTCCTGGTCCATCCTGAGAAGGTCGGTTGATTTGCCCAGGTGGCCGCATTCACCGAGATAGTCGAAGCACATACCCCACACCGCATTGCGAAGCTTAAGAACCTTCCTCGTCGTCTCCGGCGAGAAATATGGTTCTTCACTGAAATCGAGGGCATCAGACACGTCCCGCGCTCGCCGCGACATAGCGTCCGACGAGACCTCGAACCATCTTCCGCGAACACTTCATAGCACTGCCTGCAACGTTCTACTGCAATCTTCAGTACATCATTAAGCGAGATGTCTTGGTCGTGTCTGAACAACACCGTAGGCATGCCGGATCCTCCGTATTCGAGATGGAATAGAGCGCCTCAGGAATGTTCCCATTTCGTTCCTTTCAAAAAAGGAGTCAGGGGCGCGCTTTTTTCGATGGTCGTCATAAGGCGCTCACTATCCAACGGGTCCACCGGATTTCGTCGGCTATGCCTTGCACCATGGTCTCGGCCTCGGAGGACAGCTCTTGCGGCCGCAGACGAATGGTACTGCAAGGCCTTCGCTGATCAGAATGCTGCCGACATCCTTCCCGTCAACCAACAGCATCCCGAAAGGGCGCCATGGTTGCATTTCTTCGTACCTTCGGTGTCCGGCGGACAAAAGCACGCGACTTTTCTCAGTTCGGTGCTGCCGCCGGCAACCAGCTCTCGAAGCCGCGCCAACGCCCGCTCGCCCTGTTGGCGCTCATATTAGCATTGGGGCGAGAACTTCTCCGGCGTGTTGAAGCCCACCAAACGTGTTCCGGCGGCATCGCCAACGACGTGTACGGTGTCTCCGTCGGTCACCGTGAATTCCTGGGCCACAGATGTCCTCGCTGTGCCGGAGTTGACTGAAATTGCCCTCCCAAATCGGATACCTGCTGTGCGACGGCCACAGCAGCAACGATCAGGAGCCCAATGGCCAGCCGTCTGCCTGCTCTACCAAAACTGGGGACGAACATTTTCTTGGGCTGGTGGCGAGATCGGGGAAAGGGAACGACCGCGGATTGCGATGGGGCGGGCCGAGCGCGCTGCCTTAGAATCTCGAAAGTCTTTCGCCACTGTTGAGAGGCGAGCATTTCCGCCAGAACGCTCAAGGCGAGCGTGGATGTCGGCAAGAAACGTTCGCTGCCAACCCGTCAAGTTTTGACGTTGCAGTGCCGCTTCGATGTCGTGTCGCAGGTTTCCAGCCGGTTCCATGGCTCTATCGCTTCGTGCGGATAATCACACCTAAGCAGGAGGACCGGAAGAAATTGTAAACTGCAACCTCATTCAGCGACCAGGGACGGATTTCAGCCCATCGCGGGCGTGAATTGGCCGCTACGGGTCGTAGCGGCGCCGGCGAATTATTGCACCTCATAAACGCCTGCGTTATCAGCAGCGTCGCGCAGCCCCTTAAATGACGCGTGCCGCAGCTTCCCGTCGTGCGTCCACGCTCGATATTTGATCTCGGCAACAAGCTTCGGATCGACGAAGACCGCATTTCACTTCCGTCCGTATCGACAGGGGGCTTGCCGATGGTCAGTTTGTCTATCTGTTTCCGGAACTCACCCGCAGAATATTCGCTGAAGCCGGTTCCCACTCCCCCCACATACCAGCTCTTTTCCTCTGCGCGGCGAGCAGCAGCCGCCCAATGCCCGCAATGACGCCGTCGACTTCTCATGCCCAATGATTAAAAAGCCATCGCTCTGGACACATTTGATCTTCACCCAGCCGACCGGGTCGATAGGTGGCGTCCCTTCGCTTGGCGATGATCCCCTCAAGCCCGTGGTCGCAGGCGATGCGCAGGAGAACCTCTCCGTCCGTCTCGATCTCCTCGGACAGTCGAAGGGCGTCTTCGCCGCCTGCCGGCACCAGCCCTTCCAGAAGATGGCGTCGCGAGGCGAGTTCGGTTCCAGTGAGGTCGTGGCCGTCGGCTGGAAGCTGTCGATCGATTAAGAATGCTCAGGGCGAAGCCTGGTTATGCAGTCAATCGGGCAGGTCAGTGAACGGCAGCCGACGTCGGCGCGTTTACACGTGTTGCCCACCTGCCGACATAGGTGCCGATGAGCAGCGTCGTGACATCCTCTAACGATCTCGCGCCTTCGTTGAAGAACTCGATGGCGGCCGAGCACAAGGTTTGCGACGCCTGGTCGTCGGGTTCGACCTCGTAATAGCGGTACCAAGCCTGTACCGCTTCCGAAAGCATGCGGAAGTGTTTGTCGTGCGTTGGCATGTGACATCCTCCAGCTATCGACATAGCGGAGGAGCGATCTACAACAAGACCTCAGTCTCCAACTCTTCGGGATCCTGACGGCGGTCGTTCCCCACTCAAAGGACGCCACAGTCGAGAACGGTCACTGTCAATCGGCGTCCAAAGTTCACCCCTTATCGGCGTCCAATTTTGACCCCCCATATGCTGTAGATCAGCGCTTGG
>NZ_NWSZ01000045.1:0-34640 GCF_002531885.1 Rhizobium sp. L9
CGCTTCGTCATAAAGGAAGTGAATCATGATTCACAAAAAACAGGAATCCCTTCTGCCACCAGATCTGCTCCAGTTACCTTAGCCGGCGTCACCACCCTGGTGTCCCGGCATTAAATTTGGGAAAATTCGCTTCGATGCCATCTCTGAAGATGATGCCGCGTTCAGGCATCTCGGAAAACGATGGCGAGCGGCTGATCCCGGGGAGACGATGGCGGTTACCAACATGGTAGGCATGTGATGAGCCTTTGAGACGACCAAAGGAGCGACGGCTTTTCGAAGCCGCGCTACGATTTATGATCTTATGAGCCCGACCAAATCGGTCACCGCCTCTTAATCGTCGATTGCAGTGACTGAGAGGTTCGAGAAGTCAGCTGTGAATAAGGAAGACAGCCCATGAAACTATTTATTCTTCTCTTGGGCTTTCCCGGCGTCGGAAAGCTGACGATCGCGAGAGAACTAAGCCCGCTCCTGACTGCAAAGGTCATTGACAATCATTGGTTCAACAACCCGATACTGCGTCTGCTCGACGACGACGGATTGACGCCTCTCCCGAATGGAGTATGGGCATATACCGCAAGAGTCCGGCAAGCCGTCCTAGATGCGATTGTCGCTTATGGCCCTCCTTCGGCGAATTTCATTTTCACGCATGCCGGCATAGAAGGTGATGAACGTAGCAATCGCACCTTTCAGCAGATTGCTGGCGCGGCCCAACAACGCGGGGCGGTGCTGGTGCCCGTGAGATTGCTCTGCGACGAGGAAGAGTTGGCGCGTCGCGTGACCACACCGGCGCGTCGCGAGCGGTTAAAGTCCGTTGACGTGCAGGCTGCCAGGGAGAAAAGCAGACGAGCCCAGGTCCTCCACCCCCAACACCCGTTTACGCTGAATTTGGATGTCACTTCGAAGACGGCGGAAGCAAGCGCAGCAGAGATTTACGATTATATCTTAAAGGTAACGGCCGGCGATCTCGGTTCGCTCCAGGACACCGGTGTCATTACCCTACCATAACCATCCGAACCTCAGCTTCCTCACACCACCAGCATCCCCTGCCGCTCAGCCAGCGTCACCTCCGCCCGCGTGCCGGCGTTGAACTCCAGAAAATCCGCCTCGATGCCGTCGCTGAAGATGACGCCGTGTTCCGGCATTTCGGAGACGATGGTGAGCGGCTGGTCCTGAGAGACGATGCCGGCGACGATGGTGGTGCCGGTGGTGCGGCTGGGGAAGGGTTCGCGCACGAAGTAACGCAGGTAATCCGCATCCCAGGCGAAGGACATGTCGATCGTCCGGTTGGCGGGTGCGAGGCCGAGCGCGCTTGCGGCTCCGAGCCAGCCGGAGTAGAGGCTCTTCAGCCAGCCGGTCGAGCCCATGCCTGTCGAGACGATGATACCGCTGGAGGACTGGCGTTCCTCGCGCTCCTCTGCGTGAAGGATATAGCGCGCCGAGACGTGGCTTTGCGGCCCGATGAAGAGGTCGTTGACGGCGTGGATGACGGCGCCGGTGTTGAGCGTCGCCTTGGCCATGCTGACCTGTTTGATCGGCCGCTTGTTCTTCAGCGCCTCGCCGATCACTCTCGGAAGGCTCTTCGGGTTGAAGGGCAGCAGCAGGCCGTCCCAGCGCCTGGGATCGGGGTTGACCCCGAGCACCGGCTGCCCGTCGAGATATTTCAGCGTATTGGCGACCAGGCCATCCTGGCCGAGCACCACGACAACATCGTCGGGAGCGAAGACGAAGCTCGCGAGGTAGCGGCGGTCGAGGCGCTGGACGCGGGCGACGGCGCGCAGGCTTGCTTCCACCTCTGATATAGCCATTTCGTATCGCTTCTTCTCGGCGAGGTAGTCGCTGAAGTCGGCGCCGAGATGTTCGACATAGAACTGCGCTTGCTGCACCGTGTTGAACCGGGCGATGAGTTCGTCGAGCCGGGTCGGCCTGACGACAAGGATGATCTTGCGCTCGTCAGAGACCGGCACGGTCCTTGCCCTCCTGCGGCTGCAAGATCTCCCTGAGAAGATCGGGCGAGACGTTCAGCTGGCCGATCTTCGTCGCATTGTCGGCAAGGTCGCGGAAGGCGAGCGCCATCAGCTGGCCCGGCTGCATACCGACCGAGGCGAGTGCCTGCAGCACTTTCGGATCGGCCTCTTCGAAGGATTTCATCATCGCCGTCAGCGCATAGGCCTGCGCGTCGGCCTCGGCCCGGGCATTGGTCGCCGCCAGCGTTACCAGCTCGCGGTTCTGCTCTTCGAGCGCGATCTTGCCGGCCATTTCTTCCCGGCGGATTTGCAGCTGCCGTTCCTGCACGGCGCGTTCGGCCTCCATCTGGGCTTCGCGCACCTGCCGCCTCTTGTTCTCCAGGGTAATCTCGGTGGCGATCTCGTTTTCCTTGATCGTCCGCTCCTGCTCGATCGCCGCGTTGCGCCTGCTATAGATGGCCTCGTCGGCCTGCCGCAGCAGGGCTTCGCGGGCATGCGCTTCCAGCGCCTTTGATGTCTCGGCCTTTGGCGTTACGGCAAGCAGTGACAAGCCGAGGATCTCCAGGCCGAGCGCTTCGATCGTCGGATGCACCTTGAGTGCGTCCGCCACGCCGGCAACGAGCGCCTCGCCCGAAGCCAGAACCTCCTTCAGCGACAGCGTCTGCACCTCGGCGCGCATCGCCACCTGAACGCGGTCGATCACGCGGGTCGAAAGCTTCTGCGGATCCTCCGAGACATAGTGGCCCCTGCGGTCGAGCGTGAAATTCAAAAGTGCCGCCGTGCGGCGCGGCTCGGCGATGCGGTAGGTGATCTGCCCCTGCACCGTCACTTCCTGGAAGTCTGATGTCACCAGAGGAAAGATGAAAGGATCGTTGACGCTGGCCGTCGGCACGAGCACGAGAGAGCTCGAAGGCGAGAAATGCCAGAAGGCAAGGCCGGCGCCCTCGCGGACGGCCTTGCCGTTCTGATATTGGATGACGTATTGCGTGGGTTCCGTCTTGATGAAGCGCAGTCCGAACATATCCGTTTTCCTGTTCTTGGCGCGAGCCCCTCGCTCGTGTCGAAAAAGAGAAACATGACTTAGTGACAAATGTCAACTAACTTAGTTGAAGATTTACACTAAGGCTCACACCTGCTATGTTCCCATCATGACGACACACGATAATGATGCCTTCAAACCAATCGCCACCGTCGATCTCGCCATCTTCTCGCTGTCGCCGGCGGGCCTCTCCGTGCTTCTGGTGCGACGCGCGAACGCGCCCTTCACCGGCGACTGGGCCCTCCCTGGCGGCTGGATCCATATCGACGAGGATGCGGATCTGGAGGGCGCGGCGCGGCGGGTTCTGAAGGAAAAGACCGGCGTCGAAACACCCTATCTCGAACAGCTGCAAACGACGGGGAACCGCGATCGAGACCCGAGGGGGTGGAGCATCAGCATCGTCTATATCGCGCTGCTTTCGGCCGACGACGTCGCCGAACGGCAGGATGCGCTGGCCGAGGAGGCCGAATGGCGGCCGATAGAAGGCGACGGCGTCGGCTTGTCCCTTGCCTTCGACCATGCGTCCCTCCTCAAGGAGGCGCTCGGCCGCATCCGCAGCAAGGTCGAATATTCGAATATGCCCGGCCATCTGCTACCGGCCCGCTTTACACTCAGCGAGTTGCAATCGGTCTACGAAACCCTTCTCGGCCGCAAGCTGGACAAATCGGCTTTTCGAAAGCGCATGGCGGAGGCCGATTTCCTGGAGCCGGTCGAAGGCGAGATGCGCCGGGCGAGCAACCGGCCCGCCCAGATGTTCCGCTTGAAGGACGCCCAGTCGCTGGTGCTGTTCGACCGAAGGATCTGAGCCGTCCGCGCCCAGCGGGGCGCCAGATTAGGCATTCAGACGCTGCTGCTTCTGCTGGTCGAAGAAATCAACCCGTGGAGCGGTCTGCCGCTCATCCTCCCGCTTGCTGCCTGCAATCCGGGTCGCAGGCCTATGGATGCATTTGTCTTCCACGGAAGCGGAACAATGATCTGCCGGCGAGGTTGTGAATAGGCCTAGCATGCAAAGATCCCCAAGGAGGACAATAGAATGCGTATGAAACTCGTAGCAGCTTCACTTTTCGCTCTCGGCATGGCCACGTCGGCTTTCGCCCAGTCCAACCCGGCACCGGCCGGCGCCACGATCGACAAGAACCAGGCCGATCAGGGCGGCGGCGCCACGACCGACACGAAGGCCAAGAAGCCGATGGCCACTGATACCACCACGACCGGCTCAACGACCAGCGGCACGATGAAAATGGACAAGACCAAGTGCCCGAACCCGGTCAACAACTCCGCCAATCTCCAGACACAGGGCGGCACGAGCAACGCCACGCCGATGGACGAAGCCTGCGCAGCGCATAACAACTGAGCGACTTGCCTGCTCAATGAACCCCGCTTCGGCGGGGTTCATTCCGAGGGAAGGCATATCTGCCACCCTTCCACCGCTCACTTTATCCATTTCCACAGCCTCCCGTTTCCAGACATTCAGCAAAATTCTAGTTGAGATTGCAATCGCCAGATGGTCCAATCGTACCTGCGAAGCCCTGAGTCCGCGCTCTCCTTCCGATATTTGAACCCGAGCGGCCCATGTCGATTTCAGATGCGATCTATCGTCCTTTCGAAACCCTGATCCGGCCGCTGGACATACCCTACCGGCCGCTGCCGTCGAAAGGGCCGGTGACGGTGCTCCTGCATTTCATCGGCATGTTTCGTGGCGTGCTGATTGCGCTGGCGCTTTGCTCCATGGTGTTCGAGGTGATCAACCTGACGATCGTCTGGGGGCTTTCGGTCATCGTTGACGGTGTGACTGAGCTGGGTGCTGCCGCCTTCCTGCAGAGTGAATGGCGGCTGCTGACCGTTCTCGGCCTCCTGATCTTTCCCGTAATGCCGATCGTGTCCTTCATGCTCAACACGCTGAACTCGCACACATTGGGCATAGCAATGCCGGCCGCCATCCAGTGGCAGGGGCACAAGGCGGTGGAGCGGCAGGATCTCGCCTTCTTCCACGATGTCTATGCCGGCCAGGTTTCCTCGCGGCTGCAGCAGGTCTCGTCCGCCGTTCAGCAGCAGATCCTCGCCGCTTTCCAGTCCATTCCGCGCTTCCTGATGCAGCTGGTGGGCTCGGTGATCCTGCTGAGCGCGCTTGCCTGGCAGCTTGCGCTGCCGGTCGTCGTCTGGATCGTGCTCAACGTCGCCTTCACCGCCAAGATCGTGCCCGTCTTCGTCGAGCGCTCGCGCCGCACCGCCAAGCAGCGCAGCCTGGTCGCCGGCGCCATCACCGATCTCTATACCAACATGCAGATGATCAAGCAGTTTGCGGCCGAAGACAGCGAGGCGGGCGCCATCCGCCGCATCATCGGCAAGGCGGTGCAGACGCAGCACAGCGAACAGCGCATCTACCGCTCGTCGGAAGTGACCGTCGTCATTGTCAATACGCTGCTGTGGCTGAGCATGCTGGCGATCGGATTTTCCGGCCTCGTCAAAGGCTTCCTCACGGTCGGCGAGTTCGTCGGGGCGATCTATATCCTCCACCGGCTGTCGTCGCAGATCTTCGTCTTCCTGCAGATGGGCCAGCAGATCTTCCAGGCGATCGGCACGATCAAGGACGCCATGCCTGTCATGACGACGCCACCCACAATCATCGACCGGCCGGATGCGACCAATCTCACGGTGCAACAAGGCGAAATCCGCTTCGAAAGCGTCCGCTTCGCCTACAAGTCCGGCAAACCCGTCATCAACAATCTGTCGCTGACGATCCGGCCAGGCGAGAAGGTCGGTCTCGTCGGTCTGTCAGGCGCCGGCAAGACGACGCTGGCAAATCTGCTCCTGCGATTCTACGACATCAACGAGGGCGCGATCCTGATCGATGCGCAGGATATCCGCGCGGTCACCCAAGCGAGCCTTCGCCGGGCGATCGGCGTCATCGCCCAGGATGTCGCGCTGCTGCATCGCTCGGTCGGCGACAATATCCGTTATGGGCGGCCGGAGGCGACGCGGGAAGAGATCGAGCGGGTGGCGAAGATGGCGAGCGCCGATGCCTTCATCGCCGATCTTGCCGACAGCGAAGGCCGCAAGGGCTACGATGCCTTCGTCGGCGATCGCGGCATCAAACTGTCGGGCGGCCAGCGCCAGCGCGTCGCAATCGCCCGCGTGCTCCTGAAGAATGCGCCGATCCTGGTCCTCGACGAGGCGACCTCGGCGCTCGACAGCGAATCCGAAGCCGCTATCCAGGACCGGTTGAACCTCGTCATGGAGGGAAAGACGGTGATCGCCATCGCCCACCGCCTGTCGACGATCGCCAGGATGGACCGGATCGTCGTGCTCGACCACGGCGGCATCGTCGAAGAGGGCAGCCCGGAGAAACTGGTCGAGCAGGACGGCCTGTTCGCCCGCCTGTGGAAACGCCAGACCGGCGGTTTCATCCCCGAGGAGATCGATTGAACGGAACCGGCGCTGCCGCTTGACTCGGCCAGGGACGATGAGTATTGATTGGGTAATCGATAACCCATGGCGAAACCCGTGACCGCTTCACTCAACGACATAGCCGCCCGCGCAGGCGTTTCGGTTAAGACCGTGTCAGGCGCCCTGCATGGCGGCTCGGCGCGTATGTCGGACGAAACGCGCCAGCGGATCAAGGAGATCGCCGAGGAACTCGGCTATGTCACCAACTTCGCCGCGCGCAGCATGCGGCAGGGCTGGATGCCACTCGTTGGGCTCGTTGCCGATGATCTGATCACGTCACCCTTCGCGACTGAGATCATCAGGGGGCTCGACGGCGCCGTGCGCGCTTCCGACATGGCCGTCTTCGCCATGACGCTCAGCGGCCACCGCAGCGTCGGATCAATCCTCGACGAGATGCGGCGCTTTCGCCCGCGCGCGATTGCCTATGCGGCCATGTATCACAAAAGCGTCGACCTGCCGGCCGAGTTTGCCGACACAGTCGGCGTCATGATCAACTGCCGGGATGCCAATGACCGCGTGACGTCCCTGGTGCCGGACGAGACGGGAGCGGCGATCGAAATCACGCAGTACCTGATCGAGACAGGCCGTCGCAATATCGCCTTCATCAACCTGCCCGGCATTCTCGCTGGCGAACTGCGCGAACTCGGTTTTCGCCAGGCGCTCGATCATGCCGGCATCAACGGAGCCGGCGCCGTGGTCTTGCCGGCCGTCGGCAAGGCTGTTTACAGCGACCGGGCGCCTAGCCTCGTGGCAACGCATGTGCATGAGCTGATGAAAGGTCCCCGGCCTCCCGATGCCATCCTGTGCGGCAATGACCGCGTGGCGATGGAGGTCTATGCCGCACTGCGCCGCTCGGGCGCGACCATCCCCGATGACGTCGCGGTCGCGAGCTTCGACAATCAGGTCGAGATCGCCTCGCGCCTCGATCCGCCGCTGACAACAATGGCGCTGCCGCACCGCGCCATGGGCCGCCAGGCCGCGCACATCCTGCTAGCCGAAAACCGGCCTCCGGTCGGGGTGCAGAAACTGCCGTTCCAGTTGGTGGAACGGGCATCCGTGTAAATTGAGGAAGGCCCATTCAATTGAGGAGGAATTCTAATGGGTAAACGTTTACTTCTGTCTCTCGTCCTGTCTTCGGGACTGGCCGCCACTTGGGCTGACGCAGCCGAAAAGACCGCGATCCAGGTCATGCATCAGGGCGATCCCGGTTTTGTCGCCGCCTATGGCAAGGTGGCCGAGCGCTTCGAGGCCGCCAATCCCGATGTCGATGTCCAATTCATCTATGCGCCGCATGACGCCTATAACGAGAAGTTCAGCGCGGCCGTCATGGCCAAGCAACTGCCCGACGTCATGGAACTCGATGCGCCGTTCCTAGCCAATTACGTCTGGTCGGGATATCTTCAGCCGATCAAGCCGCTGATCGACAAGGACGTCCTCGACGACATGACGGAGTCCAACATCGCGCAGGGCACATATCCGATCGACAAGGATCTCTATGCGATCGGCCTGACGGACTCTTCCGTCGTTCTTTACGGCAACAAGAAATATCTCGAAGCGATCGGCGCCCGCATCCCGAAATCCGTCGACGATGCCTGGACGCGGGAGGAGTTCGAAACCTATCTCGAGAAGCTCTCGAAGCTCGATGGTGTGAAATGGCCGATTGACACCTTCCGCGGCTACGGCATCAAGACCGAATGGATAACCTATGCCTACGGCCCCATCCTGCAATCGGCCGGCTGCGATCTGATCGACCGTAAAGCCTGGAAATCCGAGGGCACGCTCGACAGCGACGCCTGCGTCGATGCACTCGCGATGATGCAGAAATGGGTTAAGAACGGCTGGGTCGTGCCACAGTCGGCCGGCACCAACCAGTTCTACGCCGAAGGCAATCCGGCGGCCCTGGCGCTCGGCGGACATTGGGTCTATGCGGAGGCGGTAGCCACCATGAAGGACAACCTCGTCGTCCTGCCGCTTCCGAAGTTCGGCGCAAAGAGCGTAAGCCCCAATGGCACCTGGATCTGGGCGATCACCAAGACATCGAAACATCCCGATATCGCGGCTAAGTTCATCAGCTTCCTGCTGAAGGACAAGGAATACCGGGCCTATGTCGCAAGCCAATCCGGCTACCCCGGATTGAAGAGCTTCGCTGCCGAGTCTCCGCTCTATGCCGATGGCGGTCCGATGGCGATCGCCTTCGAACAGGCATCGAAGACCGCCGTCGCACGTCCGCCGCATCCAGCCTATCCCACAATCACGTCGGCCTTCATGCAAGCCGTCGACGAGGTGTTCAATGGCGGCGATCCCAAGGAGGCGCTCACAACAGCCGCCAAGAAGATCGACCAGGACATCGAGGACAATGACGGATACCCGCCGTTCGGTGACGAGCAATAATCGCCCTCGCCGACCAATCGGAGCCTTGCGATGTGTCCGTGTGACATCGCAAGGCGGAACCGACATCACGCCTGGAGAGGAGGAGCTGTATGGCCATGCAACAATCGACATCGTCGCGATCCGCTCGATTAACGCTCCGGCGTGACAAGGGACGGCTGATGCAGGAAGCGGCCATGCTCGCGCCGGCCGTGATTCTGTTGACCGTCTTTCTGATCGTGCCGTTCCTCCTGTCTTTCTGGACGGCGATGACCAACCAGCCTCTCGTGCCCCGGCCGACGCCCGTCCGCTTCGTCTGGTTCAACAATTTCATCCGCATCTTCCAGTCTGGACGGCTCTCTGGAACGTCTCGCGCTTCACCTTCTGGATCATTCCGGTGCAATGCGGCCTCGCCTTTGCGACGGCGCTGCTGCTGCATCAGAAGCTGCCGTTGCGCAATCTGCTGCGCGGCATGTTCTTCCTTCCGGCGATCACCTCTATGGTGGTGGTCTGCGTCATCTGGGGCACCCTGTTCCAATATCCGACGGGACCGTTCAACCAGATCCTCGGGTTTCTCTCCGGCGGAGCGATCCAGCCGATCGATTGGCTCGGCGATCCCGAATGGGCGATGTTTTCCATCGTCCTGCTCTCGGCCTGGCAGGCCTATGGCTTCCAGATGATCGTCTATCTCGCCGGCCTCCAGGGCATTCCCGACGAACTCTACGATGCCGCCAAGATCGACGGCGCCAACGCCTTCCGGCGATTCTGGCATGTCACGATGCCAGGCCTGCGGCCGACCCATGTCTTCGTCCTCGTGATCACAACTATCCAAGCGTTCAAGCTCTACACCCAGGTCGCCATCCTCACGCAGGGCGGGCCGAAGAGCAGCACCGAGACGGTAGTGCATTACATGGTCCGCGCCGGCTTCGAAGAGCAGAAGATGGGCTATGCCTCGGCCGTTTCGGTCATCCTGTTCGTCATCGTTCTCATCATCGCGCTGATCCAGCGCCAGCTCCTGAGGCGCTTCGATGTCTGATATCGCTCTCTCGATCCCACAGGCCCGCGCGGCGCGGCCGCGCTCCGCCGCAAGGGTTCTGCGCACCATCCAGACGGTCTCTATCTTCATCATCGCCCTGGTGATCGTCTCCCCGTTGCTGCTCCTCGTCGTGGCGAGCCTGAAGGATGACCGGTTCCAGATCCTGGCCGATATGGGCAGTTTCCGCGCCTTCTGGGTTTCGAAACCGACGCTCTCCAACTATGCGGAGGTCGGCCACCTCTCAGGCGAACTCGCCTTCGGCCGTTACCTCATCAACTCGCTGATCATCCTGATCACAACGGTCTGTTCCGGCCTGATCGTCAATTCGATGGCCGGCTTCGTTCTGGCCTGGGGATCGCTCAAGGGCCGCGCCGTCATCCTGTCGATCGTGATTGCGCTTTATGTGATCCCGCAGGAAAGCATCATCATGCCCCTCGTGATCATGGTTTCGCGCGCCGGAATGGCCGATACCTTCGCAGTGCAGATCGTACCCTGGGTCGCGAGCCCTCTCTACATCTTCTTGTTCTATCAGTTCTTCACGCAATTGCCGAAGGAACTGCTGGAAGCCGCCGAGATCGACGGCGCGTCCTTCTTCCGGGCCTATCGCTCGATTTTCCTGCCCCTCAGCCTGCCCGCACTGGCCACCGTCTCGATCCTGATGGGCATCGAGACCTGGAACCAGTATCTCTGGCCGATCCTCGTCACCCAGACCGATTATGCCCGCCCGATAGCGGTCGCCATCGCGACCTTCTTCGGTCAGGACAGCATCTACTGGGATCGGGCGATGGCCGCCTCCGTATTGATGATGATCCCGATCCTGGGGCTCTACCTCGTTTTCCAGCGCTGGTTCGTGAGTTCCTTCATCGGCTCCGCCGTGAAAGGTTGAATTGATGACAAGCCAAGCGATGACTCCGTCCCATGAACGCGGGCCGGAGACGATCAGCGCCGTCCTGCCCGCGGGAGCGACGATCCACGCGTGGATCAAGGCCCGGCATGGCGGCGCCGTGGGAAGATTGGCCGCCCATGTCGATGGCGATCCGGCCATCACTGTGGAAACGTCAAATCGCCATGAATTCGAGTTTCGGGTGCTGACGCTGGAAAGCGGTGGGGAAACCGACTTCTCCTACGATCCGGTGACGACGCAGGTCTCGGTTCTCTACGCCTTCCTTCAGCCCGGCGTTCTCGAAAAAGGCATGAGGATGCTGCATGTCGGGTCTTCCAACGTCGCACCCGAAATCTCCGGCGGCTATCACTTCCGCCCACCCTTCGGTTGGATGAACGATCCCAACGGTTTTGGTAGATTCGGCGGCAGGCTGCACCTGTTCTACCAGCACTATCCCCACAGTCTGCGGTGGAACAACATGCATTGGGGTCACGCGGTCTCGGACGATTATCTTCATTGGACGCATCTTCCGGTCTTTCTTCCCCCTTCGGACGAACTTGCCGCACGGGCCGATGGACGCGGTGGCGCATTTTCCGGCTCCGCCATCGCGCTCGATGGCGCGGGAATCCGTATCTTCTTCACTGAGCATATGAAGGGCCGGGAGCCGGAGGAGCAGGTTCAGTTCACAGCCATCAGCCACGATCTTGTCAACGTCGAGCCGGCGAGCCTCATCCTGCCCGCCCGACCGGCCGGGCTCGGTCTGACGACCGACTTCCGTGACCCCTATGTCTTCCTAGGCCCGGACGACAAATGGAAGATGCTGCTCGGGACGCGAGACCGCGAGGGCGGCGTCATCCTGCTCTACGAAACGGACGATCCGGCTGCGGCGGCGGGATGGACCTTCCTCGGCATGCTCCATCGCGAGAACCGCTTCGGAATGACGGCCGCGGAATGCCCCTGCCTGGTGCCCCTCGACGGTCCCGCAAACGACCCGTCGACCCGCTGGGCCCTGATCTTCGGTCTTCTCACAAGCCGCGATCCGGCAACCGGCCGGCGCAACATGACGATTGCGACGGTCGGCCGCTTCGATGGCCGCAGCTTCTCCGTGGAATTCGAACAGGAACTGGATTTCGGCACCGACGCCTACGCCTTCCAGGCCTTCGTCGATGATAGCGGCCCCGTCGGCATTGCATGGCTGGCGAACTGGACCGACGTCTCAAAGGATATCGACATGGCGACGGCGATGACGCTGCCGCGCCGGCTGGCATTGCACGAGGGGGCTCTGATCACCCCGCCGGTCGCCGGTGTCGAAAGCCTGCGGCAGCGGCGGCTGGATCCTCAAGGCCTTCTGGACGGCCAGGCGGTCGACCTCGCCAACGGCGCCGTCGAAATCCTGCTCACCCTCCAGCAGCCGGGCAACGCGTTCCGCCTGACGTTCGAACATCCGGAGGCGGCGCTCGAGGTCCTGTTGAACGACGATGGGCTGAGCATTCCCTTTTCGGTGGCGAATGCCAAGATGTCGCCACGCTACATCGCCGCCGGCGCGCGCCCGTCGACCATCCGGATATTCCTCGATGCAGGTTCGATCGAGGTCTTCGCCGACGATGGCCGCTGGACCGGAACCAAGCGGCTGCCCGGCTTCAGCGGGGTAAGCTCGGTGCGTCTCATCGCGCCCGAGGGGAATGTGCTCGCTATCGAAATCTGGCAACTCAGTCTTTGATCTGCGAGGCAGCACCGGGCAAAAGCACGGCCGCCGAGGCGGCGGCCGTTGCGAATGGACACCGCGGTCGAGCGGCTCAGGCTGCCTTGCCTTTGCCCTTGACGTTGGCCGAGGACTCGGCGAGCTGCGTGAGCTTCTTGTCAGTCGCCTCTTCTTCGGCAAGCGTAGCCTGCAGCAGTGGCACTGCATCCTTGAGGCCGAGCTGCTTTGCCCAGGCGATCAGCGTGCCGTAGCGGGCGATTTCATAATGCTCGACGGCCTGTGCGGACGAAATCAGACCAGCATCGAGGGCGACCGTGCCCTTAAATTCGTCCATGATCTCCTCGGCTTCGGCGATGATGCCCTGAATGGCCTCGCAGGTCTTGCCGCGTGCCGGTTTGCCGACCATCTCGAAAACCTGTTCGAGGCGTTCCACCTGCGCTTGGGTCTCGTCGCGATGCTGCAGAAAACCGGCCTTGCCCTCTTCCGATTGCGCGGCGCGGGCCATCTTCGGCAGGGCCTTCAGGATCTGCTTTTCGGCGTAATAGATGTCCTTGAGAGTATCGAGAAACAGATCGTTCAGAGTCTTCTCGGTTGCCATTTAATCCTCCTGTGGCGTGTCGTGACGACAATCAACTCTCGCATCGGTCGGATGTTCCGATCGGAAATATGACGCCCCCTTGGGCGGGGGCGTCATCTCTGTCCGGCCAAGGAAGAGACCGCCAGACCGAGAGTATCGGGACGGCGATCACCGAACGATTGCGGGACGCCGTTGTTCCCGTCCGCGAGCCGGCGAGCAGTCGCCGGCCAAGCCGGACTTTTGTCCGGTACCGTACGGCAACGAATAGGGAGCCAGCGAATTTCCTTGTCATCCCAGGAGAGAAAAATGGTTTCCCCGTCCTCAGTACGCTCCGCCTCGCATTGTAAAGAAAAATCCGCAATCGAGCGGGAAATCGTCGAGCTGACACCAGCATTGCGCGCCTTTGCCCGAAGGTTCCTGCGCAGCGATGATGACATTGACGACCTTGTTCAGGAAACCCTGCTGAAGGCGCTGAACTCGCTTCATCTCTACCAACCCGGCACCTCGCTCAAATCCTGGCTTTTCACCATTCTGCGAAACACGTTTTGCACCAATTATCGCCGGAAGAAGCGCGAGCCGGCCGGAATGGACGCGGCGATGGAACGGGTGGCGATCGCCCCGACCCAGGAGTGGGTACTGCGGGAACATGAATTGCAGCGGGCGTTGACGCGTCTTTCCGACGACAGGCGCCGGGCTCTGACATTGGTGGCTGCCGGAACGAGCTATGAAGACGCCGCCAAAATGTGCGGGTGCCGGATCGGCACATTGAAAAGCCGGGTAAGCCGCGCCCGCGAGTGCCTGATTGCGATGCTCGGAAACCATCTCGTCGATTGAGCGGCTTGCGCCGGTCCGCTTCGCCTCGAGCGGAACAAACGGTCATGGTCCTGGTTCCAAACCTAATCGATAGGATCGGCAGATCGAATCGATATGGGCCAACCGCCGGGCCAGGCTGAAGGGTCATGAACGCGCGAAGCCACGCCATCTTTCCCAGAGTCAATCGGGCCGGATGGCTCGATACGCTCCGCGTATTGATAGCGATCGTGGCCCCAACGGTTGCCAAGGGCATCATCATTCGCCGCCCGACAATGGAGCATCTGGCGGAGCGGCAAGGCTTCGACAGAACCGCCGTGGAACAGATGCAGCGGCTGAGAAACAAATACGGGCCGGCTCCTCTTCTGCTGCCCATCCCATTCCGACCACAGCTGCTGATCCTCGATCCGGCCGATGTCGCCGCGGTGCTTCAATCTTCGCCCGAACCGTTTGCCGCGGCGACGACGGAAAAGCATGCCGCCCTTGTTCACTTCGAGCCGAAAAACGTCCTTATCTCATCGGACTCTCGGCGCGCCGAGCTTCGGCGGGCCCATGAGCACGCTTTGGCAACCGCAGACCGGCTGCATCCATTTGCGATGCATTTCAAGAATATCGTTGACGCCGAATTCCTGCAGGTCCTGAACCTACCCCGTGAGCTCGATTGGCCGGCCTTTTCGCAGGCCTGGTTCCGGATCGTCCGGCGAGTCGTCCTCGGTGAACGAGCGCGCAACGACGTCACATTGACCGAGACCTTGAACGAACTCCGAGGCCGGGCGAACTGGGCATTTGCCGCTCCGGTCGATCAGCGCCAGCTTGCCCGGTTTCATGACCAGGTCGGCCGCTATCTCCGAGAGCCGGAAAAGCACAGTCTCGTCAACCGCTTTCCCAGAGGCGATGAGCTTGCTCCGGAAAACCAGGTGGCCCAGTGGCTGTTCGCCTTTGATGCAGCCGGAATTGCCGTTATGAGCACGCTCGCCTTGCTGGCCTGCCATGTGAGCTACTGGGGCAAAGCCGTCGAAGAGGCCATGAGCGGGGATCTCGATCGTCCCTTCACCCGCAGTTGTCTGCTGGAGGTTTTGCGTCTCTGGCCGACGACGCCCGCCATCCTCAGGCAGCTGACCAGGGATCTCAAGTCAGGCGACAAGGTCATCGCTCGCGGCACTGGCGTCATCATCTTCGTCCCCTTTTTCCATCGAGACCCCGCGCTCCTCTATGCCAATCGGATGGAACCGAGCATCTGGGGACAGAACGATGTGTTGCCGGCCGCAGGGCTCGTGCCTTTCAGCGCCGGTCCTGTCATATGCCCGGCACATAATCTCGTGCCGACGATTGCAAGCCTTGCCGTGGGCACATTCTTGTCGGCCGCCGAGATTGTGCTGCTACATCCCTCTTTAGACGTCGCCAATCTTCCCGGCACTCTCAATCACTATGGCATCCGGCTGAAGCTGATTGCGCGGCGCAGGGAGAAATAGATGCTGCCTCAATGGCCTCGGCACATTTCAGGTCGCGCCGGCTCACAGCCTTTGCATGACCCCGTAAACGAGGATCAAGACGTAGCGCAGAAAGGCGATAGCGACCACGGTCGCGACCACAGCAATGACCAGCCACAGGCTTTTCAGCGCATCCCGCTGCCCTTCGTCGCTCGGCCGGTCCAAGCGGATCGGGTTGTCTTTCGGCCACTTCGTTAAGGATTGGCTTCCGTTGAAGATTGCGTGGGCTGACCGCTTATGCTGATCGAGTTCCACGAGAGCGTAGCGCCGAACACGATCACGAGCCCGACCAAGAGAATGGCTCCCAAATAGATCATGAAAGCGCGACGGTCCGATTCCTGGCTCATCTTCTCTCCTTCGGTCCTCGAACCAAGGGAAACCCGGAATGTTCCAGATCAAGAAATCGAGAAGGGTCACCAGCGTAGCAGGCGGGGTCCGGTCACGGCGCCGACAGCGCCGATGAGCAGGATGCCGAGCGTGTACCAGATCAACACGAAAGGCATGCCATTTTCGGTGCAGAACCAGGAATAGACCCAGGCGCCGGCTGCTCCCGCGGCAATGCCGGCGACGAAGCCGGTCAGCCGCAGATCCACCGGCGCTGCACGGCGCAGTGCCCAGACCGTACCGGCATAGACCGGGATTGCAAAGCCTGCGATGAGCGGCGGGCAATGCAGCGCCGAGGAGCCGAGGATCAGCAATCGATAGCTCTCGCTCGGTGCCATCAGAAGCTGAATGGCCGCGACGGCCGTCATGGCGGCGAAGATCAAGGCGAGCAGACCGAAAAAGCGTCCCTCCGAGCCATCGGGGCGGGAAAGCCGAAAAACGGCTGCAAAGGCGGCCGCCGCAATCAGCGCGTTATAGGCCGACTTGATCCAGAAGACCGGCAGCCTCAATACGTCGGGCATATCGACCCGGGGGCCGAGAATGATCAGCATCAGCAGCAGGGAAAGTCCGAGGGCCGGCACTATGCCGAGCGCAAAGCGGCGCCCTAGCGCGTTGCGCGGCACCGGCTCCAGGTCGCTTGCCAATCGTTCGATGATATCGTCCGTCTTTGTCACGATGTGCCTCGCAATCTCTCTCCGAGCGCCTTGAGCGCCCGATGGATGCTGACTTTCACCGCCGATTCGGATTGGCCGGTGCGGTTTGCGGCGTCGGCGACCGAGCCGCCCTCGAGCTTCACCTGCCGGATCAGTTCCTGCTGTCTCGGCGGCAAGCCGTCAAGCAACCGCTCGACGTCCAGGCGGGCAGTCAGTCTGTCCTCCCTGAAGTCGCTTTCGATCTCTTCATCAAGCTCTGTCTCAGCCAGCCTGCGTCCGCCACGGCCGCGGTGATGGTCTATCAGCTTGTAGCGGGCGATGGAGAAAAACCAGGCGGTAAAAGGTCTCGTCCGGTCATAGGTAGACCGTCGGGAATGCAGCGCCAGCAACGTCTCCTGCACCAGATCTTCCATGTCCGCTCTCGTCGCCGCAGCCATCCTGCGGCTGTAATGGCCGACAAGCAGCACACGCAAAGCCGTCAGCAAACGCCGATAGGCAGCCTCGTCCCCGTCAAGGGACAGAAGCATCAATGCTTTCAGGGCTTCTTCCGAATGGGCGGTGGTCATGCTGTCAAAGAGCTCATTCGTAAAAGCGGGCAATCGGTTACAGGGAAACCAAAGATTTTTGCAATACAGCTCTATAGCATATGAACGTGAAGCTGTAACGAATTGCGACTCGCAGCTGAAAGCATCGTGGTGGCGCATGCAGATCGACCGAAACGATTGCGTCGAGCTGACCCCCATTGGGCGGTCGTGGATCTCATGGAGGCGGCAATGGCGAATTTCGGGGGTCGTGGCGAAGACCGGTGTACCGGATACGGCTGCCGCTGTTTCAACCAGAGCCCTACAAAGTCTGTCGCTTCGATTTTCTCAGAGGCCCGATCAACCGCTCGTATTCCTCCTCCGCCCTGCCATAGGCGTCGGCGGCGAATTCCTCGAGGCCGGCGCGATCTCTGACGATCACCAGGCCGCGGACCGAGCGGATAAAATGGTTGCCCTCGAGCAGATGGAGAGCCGTGGTGACGCTCGGCCGCCTGACCGCCAGCATCAGAGCGATAAACTCATGGGTGAGCGCGAGCTTGTCGCCGTCAATGCGGTCGTGGCACATCAAGATCCAGCGAGCCAGCCGCTCGTCGATCCCGTGGATCGCATTAGAAAGCGCTGTGAACCCGGCCTGGGTCGCAAGGATGTGCGTGCTCTTGTGCAGCAGGCTGGTAAACACCGGCTGCGTTTTCATCAGATCCACAAGCTTGTCCTGCCGCAGCCGGTAGGCAAAACCCGGCACCTGGACGGTGACCTCGGTGACGCTGATTCCGCCGTCTATCGCTGCCGCCGTGGGTGCAAACCCGTCACGGCCGAACAATCCGGCCTCGACGCGGTTTCCCTCCGGCGAAACATTGATGATCGAACCTACGCCCGAGCACGGGAAATAAGCATAGTCGATCGTTGCGCCTGCTTTAGCCATGAGAAAGCCGCGAGGGGTGTCGCAAGGTTCCAGATCAGCAACGACAGCTGCAAGCTCCTCCTGAGGCAAGAGGGCGAATAACCGGTTTTCCCTGGTCGGTGTCGTTGCTGCCAATGCTCGCCCTCCGGAAGTGTGGGTTGGGCGCAGTCTGATGGTTTCAGGTGCGAAATACGGACTCGCTAGGCGGCTCTTGCACGCAACTCACCAGCCAGCCCTTGGTTCCCGATTTGCGCGGAATTAACGAAAGGAATGTTGCCGGACTTGCCGGCGGGCCTCGATCTCCGGATAGTTGTCAACTCGCTTCAACTTCCCCTGGTTCCCGCGCGTAAGCAGCTCAAATCTGTCCTCGGGTTTCGGGAACCGACTCTCGGTCCGGTCGTTCGGGCGCAATCGCCTGCTTCAACCGAATAAACAGAGAACGATGATGCGGCTGATGCTCAACCTTTCCCTTCTCTTCCTGGCCGCGACGCCTGCCTTTGCTGCCGATGAAGCCTGACAGCGAAGTGAAGGACATGACCCCTCGAACAGCATCGGGCCTGCGGCCGGCGCCGTTCACGTCCCGCGAGATCGGCGCCGCCCGCAGGCTCAATGCCTTGCTGCGCTTCCTTCCCAGCTATCACACCGATCGGCGCTGGAACGCCAAAATCGTGCAGACCTCAATTCGCGTCGCGCAACTGCTGGCTCCGGACAGGCTGCTGCGCCGCAGGCACGTTGTCACCCGCATTGTCACAGCCGACGGCAGACGGATCGGCTTGAGGTTGATACTTCCGAACGGAGCCCCGCGCGGCCTCTACGTCCATTTCCACGGCGGCGCCTGGGTGATGGGCAACGCCCGCTTTGACGACGGCATCACCTGCCCGATCGCAAGAGACTGTCGGATGGTCGCGGCCGGCGTCGATTTTCACAATGCCGCCGACGACCGGCTGGACCTCGCTCTTCTGGACAGCAAAGCGTCGATCGAATGGCTGGCCGACCATCTTGCCGAGTTTGCGGTCGAGAGGATGATCCTCGGCGGCGAGTCCTCGGGTGCACATCTCGCCGCGGAATCACTGCTTCATCTTCGAGCGCGCGGTAAGGCGGAGGCCGTTGCCGGCTTCGTTTCCATGTGCGGCGCATTCGATCTCGGCGGGTCGCAAAGCCTGCGCCGCTCCACCGGCAGAAGCCTGGTGATCGACGGGCCATCGGCGCTGCGCAATCTGCAGCGACTGACGCCAAGCCTTTCCGGGCGTGAGGCGAAGGGTCCGTTGTTTGCCGATCTCTCTGGCCTGCCCCCCGCCCTGCTGGTCGCCGGAGCGCTCGATCCGATCCTGGACGACAGCATCTCGATGTGTGAGCGATGGCAGAGCCAAAGCGGCAATGCCGACTGCGTAGTCTTCCCCGAGGCCCCGCAGGGCTTCAACCGCTTGCCGACCAGGCTGGCGGCCGGAGCGAACAGGTTTGTCAGAGCCTGGATTTCGCAGAGGCTTGATCGCCCTGGCGCGGATAGTGGCTGATCCTGCGCAGACCTTCGAGTCTGTACGTATTGCACAATGTATTGCTCAATGATTCGAGATGGTTAGGTTCGCCCGCAGCAAGGGTCGGAATAACACCGATGCGCGGACGGACATGGATGACCAACAATTGATTTTTCGCAATGAACTTTTGCGCGCCATGGGCCCGCAGGAGCAGCAACTCCTGCTGCCGCATCTGGAGCCCGTCGATCTTGAGGTGCCCACGATCCTCGAAATGGAGAATAGCCCGGTCAGCGACGTCTATATTCTCGAATCAGGGCTCGCCTCGATCGTGGCGAGATTTCCAGGCGGGCGCGATATCGAAGTGGGCATCGTCGGCCGCGAGGGCATGACGGGGGCGGCCGTCATTCTCGGCGGCAATCAATCCGCTAACCGGACGTTCATGCAAGTCACCGGCCATGGCTTCAAATTGCCGGCATCGACCCTTTCCGCGGCGATGGAGGAAAGCCGTCCCTTACGCAGCCTGCTTCTCGCCTATGTCCAGGCGCTGCTCGCGCAGACGACGTCGACGGTGCTCGCCAACGGCCATGCCAAGCTCGAGGAGCGGCTGGCGCGGTGGCTGCTGATGGTCCATGACAGGACCGACGGCGCGACCATCTGGCTGACGCATGAGTTTCTGGCGGTGATGCTGGGCGTGCGCCGCGCCGGCGTTACGGTCGCGCTGCATCTGCTGGAAGGCAAAGGGCTGATCCGGTCCACCCGACGGCAGATCGTCATCCTCAACCGGCGGGGATTGATCGAAGAGGCGCACGGATCTTACGGCGCTGCCGAAGAAGAATATCGGCGGCTGATCGGCAAGGATCTCGCCCGCTGAAAAGCATGCCGCGTGAGCGCCTCAGGACCGCTCCCTCCGCTCCTTCTCGGAGGCATGCCAGGCTCTGTCGATACTGCCTTCCTCCGCCTTGTGAAAGAATTGCGAGCAGACGAGCCAGCCTTTCAGCGGCCTCAGAATGAGAATGCAGGCGATGACGCTGAGGGGCAGGCTGACGATGAGATGCACCCAGATCGCCGGCTCGAACGTGAATTGGAACCAGAGGGCAAAGGCGAGCGCCGGAACGGCGACGATCGACATCGCGAAGAAGGCCGGCCCATCCGCCGGATCGGCGAATGAATAATCCAGGCCGCAGACTTCGCAGCCTCGGGCGAGCGTAAGATATCCGGAAAACAGATGACCCCGCTGGCACCGCGGGCAGCGTCCCAAAAGTCCCGTGAGGGCAGGGTTCGTCGTTACCTGATAATTGGTGGGAACTTCATTTTCGGGTTCCATTCCCCTCGAACCGCGCCCGAAGGTGCAGGTTCCGCAGCCGACGGTGTTTTCGGCGGACCGGCGGTGGATCAGCGTGATCCTGGCGTGACGCTCTTGTCGTCCTTCTCGGACAGCGCGCCGGCGCCGGGCGTTTTGCTTTCGTCTATGAGATGATCCTTGGCGTGAGGGCCGGCGGGCGGGTTTTTCCTCGCATCAGCGGTTTCCTTTTCGGTTCCTTCGATGTCGGCTCGCGCTTTTTCACCGTCATTCATGAGCTGCTCCTCGTCAGATTGATATGACCGAGCGGCCGTTTCAATCTCCGCCCCGCCGTGAACGCAGCAGTTCGGGAGAGCCCCTTTTCGCCGACGCCAGACGGCCGACCGACAGCAGCTTGACCTCGTCAGTCAAACCGTGGCGATACAGGCGAATGAGCAGAGCGGCGACCTCCTGCATTTCAGGCGAACGCACGGTTTTGCCGGCCTCGCGGCAGATCACATCCACGACGATTTGCAGACGCTGAAGATCGGCCGAATCGAGCGCTTTCAAATGGATGGACTGAGAATCAAGCATGACCCTGGTCCCTAAGCTTTTCACCGCGCATTCTTTGAATAATGGGACTCTATTGCAGCCGAAACAACTCCTCGTCCTCCATTGTACGGAAGCGAACACCCACCGCATCGTGCGCCCGAAGGGACCCGAGGCGCTTTAGTGATAATAGGACGGGTCCCCTCCGAACAGAGCGGCGATCATCGCGTCCACGTCGGAAGGACGCCCACTGACAACAAAGCCGCCCGGCGGTGTTTCGGATCGCTCGTCATAGGCAAAGATGAAAGGAATCCGCCGTGTCTCCAACCAATCATTTATCCAGAGCATGGCCTCGTCGGAAATCGTCACGTCGATGATCACAGCATCGAACAGGAGGCCCTCGCTCAAGCATTCCATGGCGCTGGAGATGACAACGGGGCCGGCGAGCACCGCCTGGCGCGCGATCAACGCCTTTCTTGCACCGTCCGAAACGAAGCCGGCTTCACCAATGATAAGGATCGTCTTGCCGGCGACCGGACTGAGCGACTTCATGGCGGACGCCTACTGTAATCCAGGTTTTAGGGTGATCATGCTGTTCAATGGCGGTTAGAAACATAGGCGGGTCCGCGCCTGTATCGTGCCTACCATATTCGAGCCTGTCATGCGACGTTCATTTTGCCCTGACCGCCGAACCCTTGCCGGGCCGCCTTGTTCCCCGGCGGTTGGGATCGGGGGGCCGGCCGTGCGATCCGTACGTTTTCGCACCAGCTGTTGAAATCGATGACCCTAAGTTTAGGATCGTCGCATACAAGGGGAGGAACGCGGATGATGCAGCACGCGGGAATCACGAAGCCGCCGTTACAGCCCGACGACGTGGCAATGCTGACCGCGGTCCTTGAAGACTGGTGCCAGGAAAAATCATGCGGGATCGCCAGCCCGGCAGCCGAACATATTGCCAGAGAACTCGTTTCCTGGTTCGAATGCGGCATTCGAGACAAGCATAGGCTCGCAGGCCTGATGCGGCATGTGTATCTGGATCCAGAGGACCTGCTCGTCACCCCGGATGCACCGGCCTGCGCACATGTGCGCGAGAATGCCGGGCGGGCGGATGGGCACGATGGATAGAACCCGGCAAAGTGCTCCTGTCGCGGCGGGTCATTCCGAACTCGGTTTTGTCGATCGGCAGATCGCTCTGCGACAGATTGTCGACGATCTTAGAAACCTGCGCGATGGAGTGCCGGACAACTTCGGTCGAGCTCCGGCTCTCGATCGTCTGCTTAGCATGATCGACGCTTCGGTCACATCGATTGCCAAAGCGGATGACGAGGAATGGGAGATCATTCTTATGGAGCTCCTCGATCTTCGCGCGACGATGACGCGTCTTGCCACTGGCGGCGCCGAAACGTCCCACTGATTTCGACAGTGATTTGAAACGAGGATATTGTCGCCCTTTTAAAGGGCGCCCTGGTTCTTTTCCACGGAACCCTGAGACAGGCTATGGCATTGATTCTGCAACGATGGGGCGGCTGATGCCACGATTTTATTTTAATGTCATTTCAGACACCGGCACGGTCGTCGATCCCGATGGATCGGAACTGGCAACCATTGAAGACGCCAGGCGCGAAGCCGTTCAGGATGCAAGAGCCCTCATGAGTCAGGCAATTCTTTCGGGAAAAGACATTTCAGCGAGAAAGATCTACATCTGCGACGAACAGGGGACCCTGCTTCTGATCGTGCCTTTCGCCGATACGATCAGGAGTGCCGATTAGTGGGGCGCCGGATTCGCAGACCGATCAAACGTTGATATTCGCGCTCCGGAACGCCGTAACAGCCGGCTGCGATTTCTTCCAGCCGGTCCCTGTCGAGGATCCTGACATTGGCGCGCGTCGACCTGATCGCTCGAAGACCTTCGATGACGTGCAATTCGTTGGTGACGCCTGCGCGGCGCACGCCGAGCATGATGGCCAGCAGTTCATGCGTCAGCGGCAGGTCGCTGCCATTCAGCCGGTCGTGGCACATCAGCAGCCAGCGGGCGAGCCGCTCGTGCATGTTATAGCGCCCGTTGGCAAGCGCTGACTGGGCCAGCTGAATGTCGCAGTAATGCATGTATTTGAGGAACAGTTCGTTGGCGACCGGAAATTCCGCCAGCACCTGCTTGAAGCTTTTCACCGACACCTGCACGCCGGAGCCGGCGACCTGAACGAAGGTGCGGTTGGGTGTCGTATCCGTTCTCAGCAGGACATGGAGGCCGGACATGCCGTCATGTCCGATGTGACCGACCTCAACGGCTTCGTCATCGCCATTGGCGGCCACCATTGAGGCAAGACCGCCTTCGATGAAACTGACATACTCGTTCGGCTGATCGGCTTCGACCATGTCTGGCCGGAAGTTCGATCAGACTGCCATCGCCGGTGAGCTTTTGGAATGCCTCGGCCGGCAGGGCCGTCAACAGCAAATTCCGAATATCGCTTTGGTCCGGTACGCGCATGCGCTTCTCCTGACGGGAGACAGCCCGTGCTCATACCGACGCCTCTTTGGCGGTAATGAGAGCTATATGGGTCACGCGCGCAATGATGACCATCTTCATATAGGTTTTGTACGGTTCTGACAAAAGCCGAGCCATAGTCCCAGGCGCACCGCTTCTGGGATAATTTCCTGCCCGACACGGAACGCTCTCAAACCTCCCTCGGCAGCCTGATCACGAACCCCGTGCCGGGCTCCCGGTTTTCGATGTGAAGCTCGGCCCTCAGTTGCTGCACCAACGCCCGCACGATCTTCATTCCGAGGCTTTTTCCGCCGTTCTCACCGGACAGCACTTCCGGCGGCAGTCCTCGTCCGTCGTCGGCGATCTCCAGGCAGATCTCGCCGGCAATGCTCCGGGCGCTGACCGTGACGGCGCCTGCTACCTCGGCATAAGCGTGTTTGAAAGCATTGGTCACCAGTTCGTTGACGAGGAGGGCGATCTGGATCGCACGGTCGGCATCGATCATGCATGGATCGGCGACGACCGACACCGTGTGGCCGGAGGTCGATTGCTGCAGGCGTTGGCAAAGGCTGGACAGGAAATCGGCCAGATCCACCGTTTCGATATCAGGCTGGCGCCACAATTGGTCGTGCACCTGGGCAATGGTTCCGACTCGCGCTTCAGCATCCCGAAGCGCCTGTCCGACCTCCTCCTGTTTGGTCGAACGGGCCTGCATGGCGAGCATGGCCGCAACCAGAGCCAGGCTGTTCTTGACGCGATGGCTCATCTCCCGCAGCATGATCTGCTGATGCTCGTCGGCGAAATGCCGCTCGGTATCGTCCCGGAGCACTTTGAGAAAACCGGCGCGCTGGGCGCGCAGCGGCATGGTCAAGCCGCTGCCCCAGAATGTCGAGCCGTCCTTACGCAAGTGAAACCGCTCGTTCTCGGCGCGGCCGCGCTCGGCCGCCGCCTCCATCTCGCGCTCCAGCGCGCCCTCTTCGCGGTCCTCGGGAACGAACAGGATGCGGGCGTCGCGACCGAGGATCTCGCTCTCCTCGTAGCCGAAGATGCGGCAGGCGCCGGTGTTCCAGCTGATGATCCGCCCATCGCGGCCGAAGGCGAAGATCGCATAGTCGATCGCGCTTTTGAGAATAAGCTGGAGGCGCTCTTCGCTGGCGCGCCGAGCTTCGTCCTCATGCAGCATCTGCGTTCGGTCGCGGACGATTTTCAGAAGGCCATAGGTCTCGCCGGCATCGTTGCGAAGCGGCATCATCAGTCCCGAAGCCCAGAACGAACTGCCGTCCTTTCTCACATGCCAGCGATTGTCGTCGGCGCGGCCGGTGGTCAAGGCAAGCCTGATCTCCTTAAGCATTGCCCCGGCAAGCTGATCTTCGAACGTAAAGATCACGGCACCGCTCTGTCCGATGATTTCGGATCCCGAATAGCCGAAGATTTTTTCGGCACCCGCGCTCCACGTCATGACAGTGCCATTGCGATCCATTGCAAAAATTGCATAATCTCGGGCGCTCTCAACGATGTGCCGATAGATTTCAGTCTCGTTGCTCGGGAGGGGATATTGATCCATGCCAGCGCGCGCCCCGCTATTGCCGTCGACTACATTAGCACTTGCTACAGGAAATTTCTCGGGCGCGTGCGGTTGCGTACAAAACTCCTCCACGAAGTCTTCTGCCGATCATGAGAGATAAGCCTCAGCGCCTTGCAATCGGCCATTCCGGGGCGTAGGGCTGAGCGCATCTGTGGTGCTGACGGCCGAGAGACAGTGTCCTCTTGCCAAACAAAGGGCAGAGTGATGCGAGCGTTCGAAAGCGAAAATCTCATTCTGTCGCAGTTAGCGGATGAGGAGCTTATGGCTCTGGAGCGCATGCTGGAACCGCTTCTTCTTCCGCGCGACTTCGAGCTCGTGCATTTGGGCATGCCGGTCAGCCATTATTATTTCCTGGAAACCGGCATTGCTTCCATGGTGGCGACGAGCCCCGAGGGCAGGAAGGCCGAGATCGGCGTGTTCGGCAGGGACGGGATGTCGCCGCCGCCCCTGACGGTGGACGCGGAACAGTTTTCATTCGACGTCATGATGCAAGTTGGCGGTCACGGGCGCCGTGTGGAAGCCGGCGCCCTGGCATGCTTCCTCGCCGACCGGCCCACCGTCCGCCGGCTGCTTTTGCGTTTTCTCCATAGTTTTTTCGCGCAGGTCGCCAACACCGCGCTGTCCAACGCCGTTCACAAGATCGACGTTCGTCTGGCGAGATGGCTTCTGCTGTGCCATGACCGCCTCGATGGCGAAGAGATTGAAATCACGCATGAATATATGGCCACGATGCTGGGAGTCCGCCGCTCCAGCGTGCAGACGCCTACGATGTCCCTGGCATCACAGGACGCAGCTGGCCGGGCCCGGCTGAGGCGCTGAAGCGCGTCTCGCACCGGAATCGACGATCTCTCAAGCGTCACTTTCCCGGCAGATCCTTTTCGGTCGTCGCAGCCGCCGGAAGGTTGTTCTGCGACCCCTCTCTATCGGACGCGCGCAAAGGAGCCGTGGGCGCCTTCTGAACATAGATGCCGAGTCCGAGCGCGCCGATGGCCACCACAAAAGCGCCAGCGATGGCTGCAACCGATCGTCGCCCATCCTGCTTGATCATTCCGAAAGCAAGAGCAATTCCGAGAAGGGCAGCCCCTCCCGATACCGCAAAAAGCCAGAGAAAATTCATCATCATGCTCCCATGTCGGGCCCGAACCCGTGACGGGGTTGAAGGTTCCCACGGTCGTTGACGCGGGAACGATGCCAGTTGGAATTTCATGCGGCGCATTGACGCACAACTCCCAAGGTGCTACCTCTGAAATTGGTCAGGCCAGTTGACCAGCTGCGCGCTTGAGGAGAAGCCGCCGGGGAGGCCAGAATGTTTTTGCCCGTTGAATCGCGCCGCCTCTACAGGCAGGTAGCGGATCAAATTCGTTCGATGATTGCCGGAGGCGAGCTTGTCGTCGGTCAGAAGCTGCCGGCCGAGCGCGATCTCGCGGAGCAACTGTCGGTCTCACGCCCGACCGTGCGCGAAGCCCTGATCGTCCTGGAGGTCGAGGGCCTCGTCAACATCCGCATGGGCTCAGGCATCTATGTGGTGCGCCGTCAGGGCGTCAGCATGGCGACAAGCGAAAGCGAGCCGGTGGAGGGGCCTTTCGAACTGCTGCAGGCACGCGCCATCATCGAATGCGCCATAGCCGAAGAGGCGGCAACCCGGGCCAGGCCTGAAGACATTGCCGTGCTTGACGAGGCGCTGATGCGCATGAGCGGCGGCGTCAACGATGCGGCGACGGTGCTCGCCGCCGACCGCGCCTTTCACACTGGCATTGCCGCCATTGTCGGCAATTCGACGTTGACCCGCGTGACGGGCGAGATGTTCGACATGCGCATGACTCCCTATTTCGCGAAGCTGGCCAGCCATTTCGAGGGGCCGACGACATGGCGCAGCGCCGTCGATGAGCACCGGGCCATCCGCGATGCAATCGCCGCCGGCGATGCCGCCGGCGCGAAGGCTGCAATGCGCAGCCATCTCACCCTATCGCAGAAGAGATTTTCCGAGAGCTTCGGGGAGGAGTTCTCGGGAGAGGAGGAGCGCGGCCGCGACAAGGCGCCCGCGAAAGGAACCACCAAGACTTAAACCCGAGCACGGGAGGAGAGCGCAATGAAGATGAGACTGGCAACGATACTGTGCACCGCAGCCGCGATCATGGCGACGACGGCGGTTGCGCATGCCCAGACCGTACTGAAATGGGCACATGTCTATGAAACCTCGGAGCCCTTCCACACTGATTCCGTCTGGGCCGCGGAAGAGATCGCCAAGCGTACCGACGGGCGCTACAAGATCGAGGTCTATCCGGCTTCGCAGCTCGGCAAGGAAGCCGACATCAACCAGGGGCTCAAGCTCGGTACGGTCGACATCATCATTTCTGGATCGAGCTTTGCCGCACGCGACTACAAGCCGATCGGCGTCACCTACTTCCCCTATATCTTCCGCAACCCCGATCATCTGATCGCCTATACCAAGAGCGACGTCTTCAAGCGTCTTGCCAAGGGTTATGAGGACAAGACCGGCAACCATATCGCCGCCGTCAGCTATTACGGCACGCGCCACACCACCTCCAATAAACCGATTGCCAAATGCGCCGACATGCAGGGCCTGAAGATCCGCGTGCCCGACGTTCCGGCCTATCTCGCCATGCCGCGAGCATGCGGCGCCAACACCACGCCGATTGCCTTTGCCGAGGTCTATCTCGCTCTGCAGAACGGGACGGTCGAGGCGCAGGAAAACCCGCTGACGACGATCGAGGCGAAGAAGTTCTACGAGGTCCAGAAAAACATCATCCTCACCGGCCATATCGTCGATCACCTGAACACCGTGATCTCGAAGCAGCTGTGGGCGAAGCTCTCCGACGATGACAAGAAGATATTCGGTGAAGTGATGCAGCAGGCAGCCGAGCGCACGAGCAAGACGATCGCCGGCAAGGAAAACAGCCTGGTTGCGACCTTCAAGGAGAAGGGGCTCAACGTCGCCGAGGTCGACAAGAGCGATTTCGAGAAGAATGTGATGGAAAAGGTGAAGTTCGAAGACTTCGGCTACGAGAAGGCCGATTGGGAAGCGATCCGGGCGATTCAGTAGGAGCCTGAGAGCGCGGCCAGCCCCTCATCCGGCTGCCGCCACCTTCTCCCCGCGCGCGGGGAGAAGGGACAAGCCGCACCCTTCCGCTTCCCCCTTACGCCTCGCAGGGCAAGTCCCCTCTCCCCGCCGGCAGGAAGAGGGTTAGGGTGAGGGGCAGCCTTCGGCACGAACAGGGCAGCAGCGGCACAAGGCTTGCCAACAATATGAAGGTCGCGCCGCCACACGCCGCGCCCATCTTCTCCAACCGGAACAAGGCCGATCATGTCGCAAGAAATTCATACGCCAATCACGGCCGAGGAAATCGGCCACGAATTCGAAGGGCACGCGCCGACCGCACATGTCGCAGACTATGCTGTCGAGGACTGGATCACGTTGATCGTCTTCTGGCTGATGGCGGGCTGCGTCTTCCTGCAGTTCTTCACGCGTTATGTGCTGAATGACAGCTATGCCTGGACCGAGGAAATCGCCATCAACTGCCTGATCGGCGTCGTCTTTCTCGGCGCGGTCATGTGCGTGCGCACCTCGCGGCATATTCAGGTGGATGTGTTCTATCACTATATGCCGGCAGGGCTGGCGCGCGTGCTCGCAACCTTCGTCGATATCGTCCGCATCGGTTTCTTCGCCTATGGCTGCTATTTGATGTGGCGTTACGTCGACATCGTCGCCGACGAACAGATGGTCACCATCGACCTGCCGCGCAACATCGTCTTTTACTCCGTTCTCGTCGCCTTCGTGCTGATGCTGATCCGCGCCGTGATCGTCTTCATCGCCAATCTGCGCCGCGGCTACTCCGTCCTGGAGCGCCCGGAAGAATTTCAATCCGTCGAAGGATGACCCGATGCTGCTGCTTCTTGGCTCGTTTCTGCTGCTGATGCTGGTCGGCGTGCCCGTCGCCATCTCGATGGCCGTCGCCTCCGTGCTTTACATCGTCCTTTACGGCGTGGCGCCAGACATCATCGTCGCCCAGCGCATGATCGCCGGCGTCGAGAGTTTTCCGCTGCTCGCCGTGCCCTTCTTCATCCTGGCCGGCAATCTGATGAATTCCGCCGGCGTTACCGGCCGTATCTATTCCTTCGCGGTCGCTCTCGTCGGCTGGATGAAGGGCGGGCTGGCGCAAGTCAACATCATCGGCTCCGTCATCTTCTCCGGCATGTCCGGCACCGCGCTTGCCGATGCGGCCGGCATCGGCACGATCGAAATCAAGGCGATGAAGGACCATGGCTATCCCGTCGAGGCCGCTGTCGGTGTCACGGCGGCCTCGGCGACACTCGGGCCGATCTTCCCACCGTCGCTGCCCTTCGTCATCTACGGCATGATGGCGAACGTCTCGATCGGCGCCCTCTTCATGGCCGGCATCCTGCCCGGCGTCGTCATGACGCTGCTGATGATGATCACGGTCGCCGCCTTCGCCTACCGCAAGCGCTGGGGTTCGGACGCGCCGTTCGATGTGCGCCAGCTCCTGTCGGCCGGCGTGGAAATCGTCGTCGTCCTGATGGTGCCTGTGGCGATCTATCTGATGATGCGCGCCGGTCTCTCGATGAATGCCGCGGCGGGTATAGCCCTTCTCGTGCTTCTGGCGCTCGACTGGTATTTCGGCTTCTCCGCCGTCATGGCGCTGATGACTCCCGTCATTCTGATCGGCGGCATGACGATGGGCTGGTTCACGCCGACGGAAGCCGCTGTCGCCGCCGTGCTCTGGTCGCTGTTCCTCGGCCTCGTACGCTACCGCACGATGACGCTCTCGACGCTTGCCAAAGCCAGCTTCGATACGATCGAAACGACGGCGTCGGTGCTCTTCATCGTCACGGCCGCTTCGGTTTTCGCGTGGCTCTTGACGGTCAGCCAGGCCGCGCAGCTGCTTTCCGATGCGATCCTGTCGATCACCGACAATAAATGGGTTTTCCTGATCCTGGTGAACCTGCTGATGCTCTTCGTCGGCTGCTTCCTCGATACGATCGCCGCAATCACCATCCTCGTGCCGATCCTTCTGCCTATTGTCGCGAAGTTCGGCATCGATCCCGTTCAGTTCGGCCTGATCATGACGCTGAACCTGATGATCGGCTTGCTTCACCCGCCGCTCGGCATGGTGTTGTTCGTGCTGTCGCGGGTCGCGAAGCTTTCAGTCGAACGCACGACGATGGCGATCCTGCCGTGGCTGGTGCCGCTGTTCCTGGCGCTGATCCTGATCACCTTCATTCCTGCCGTATCGCTCTGGCTGCCGCAGCAGCTCGGACTGTTGAGATAGGAGGATAGGATGCAGACGCGTCTGGCGCGGCTTTACCAGAAGGGCGATCTCAGGGTCGAAATGGACACGGTTCCAACTCCCGGTCCAGGCGAGGTGCTTCTCAAGATGGCGGCCGCGGGCATCTGCGGCTCCGACCTGCATTATTATCAGGACGGGGGCTTCGGGCCGGTCAGGGTGCGCGAGCCGATCATCCCCGGCCACGAGGCTTCGGGGAGGGTGAACCAAGCGGGCGAGGGGGTCGATCTCAAAGCCGGCACGCTGGTCGCAGTCAATCCAAGCCAGCCTTGCGGCCATTGCGAATACTGCGTGACGGGGCTGCCGATCCATTGCCTCGACATGCGCTTCATGGGCAGCGCGATGCGCCTGCCGCATGAGCAGGGCATGTTCCGGGAGTGGCTGGTGGTGCCGGCCCGGCAATGCTTCGAAATGGGAGCCGAGACGACGGCCGCGGAAGCGGCCTGCACCGAGCCGCTTGCCGTCTGCCTGCATGCGGCATCGCGCGCCGGCGAGATATCGGGCAAACGCGCCCTCGTCACCGGCGCCGGCCCGATCGGCTGTCTGATGGTTGCCGCCGCGCGGCATCACGGTGCGGCCGAGATCGTCGTGACCGATCTCGCCGATGCGGCGCTGGAGCGGGCGAAAGCGATGGGCGCCAACCGCACGATCAATGTTTCCGGGGATGCGGCAGCGCTTGGCAAATTCGAGGCGGGCAAGGGCTATTTCGATCTCGTCTTCGAATGCTCGGCCGCCGCACCCGCGATCCGGAGCGCAATCGCCGCCATCCGGCCGCGCGGCACCCTCGTGCAGGTCGGCGTCACGGGCGAGATCCCGGTCCCGCTCAACGCCATTGTCAGCAAGGAGCTGCATATCCACGGCACGCAGAGGTTCCACGAGGAATTCGCCACAGCCGCGAGGCTGATCGCAAGCCGCAAGATCGATGTCCGGTCGATCATCAGCCACAGTCTACCCTTGGAAGAAGCCGCCGCCGCCTTCACCCTTGCCGGTGACCGCACGGCGGCCTGTAAGGTACAGCTTACGTTTTAGCCGCGTGATACTCGCCGTAGATTGTCACCGTGTTTCAACCATTCCTTCTCGGCAGTCGCTTGCGCGGTCATATCCCAATCAAAAGAAGATACAAATCCTGTCCTGTCGCAAACATGTCCCATAACAGATGATGTTTTAATCAACCGAAATGGTGAGGCGTCGGTTCGAATCGGCTCAACTGCGCCACCCAAAACAGATCATCTCATCCTTGGGCGAGGTTCAGTACATGTTCTGACCATCTTCATTTTTCAGATGCAATTCGACGTCGCCCATCGTCGATCGTCGATACCGGTGATCCGGCTGGCAATCTGCGGGCCGGTGACCAGGATGCAGACGGAATTGCCCAATAAACAGCATTGTCAGGGAGGCGTCGCCGACGCAGAACTATGGGCGCTTAGCAGTATCGTAAGAATAGTTTTGATGTTACTTATATTAGAGGCCGCTGAGACGGTTCGGCGGAAGCCTGTCATGAGGCCCGGACGAGGGTCAGACTATCGGTCACCAAAACTGGGATGATGCCATGACGGAGTTCGACTCCAAAAAACTGTCCCACATTCACCATGCGCTCCACAGCGACCTTCCGTCCGAGCCTGCCTTGCGCACCAAGGCTCTCGAAAGCTTGCTGACCGAGAAGAAGCTGCTCGACGCCGCAGCCATAGACGCTTGGATAGAGATGTACCGCGACGAAATCGGACCGAAGCGGGGAGCGGCCGTGGTCGCGCGCGCCTGGATCGATCCCGCCTTCAAGGAAAGGTTGCTTGCTGACGGAACGTCAGCCATCGCCGAACTCGGCTTCGCCGGACATGCCACGGGCCATCTCCAGGCGGTCGAGAACACGCCAACGGTTCACAACCTCGTCGTCTGCACATTGTGCTCCTGCTATCCATTTTCACTGCTCGGCATGTCGCCGGCCTGGTACAAATCGAATGAATACCGGGCGCGCGCGGTGCGGGACCCAAGAGGTGTGCTCAAGGAGTTCGGAGTCGAACTAGACGAAGAAACACAGGTGCGCGTTTGGGATTCGACGTCCGAACGCCGCTACCTTGTCGTTCCGCAACGGCCCGTGGGCCTCGATGGTTGGGATGAGGGCGCTCTAGCGGAGTTGGTGACGCGCAATTCGATGATCGGCACGCAGCGCGATCTTTATCCCTCAGGGGTGGCGAGCTGATGGACGGTGTCCATGATCTAGGCGGCCGTGAGGGCTTTGGCTCCGTCCCCCACAAGGAAGATGGCAAGCCTTTTCGTGCCGAGTGGGAGACCCGAGCCTTCGGTATAGTCCAATCATCTGCCCTTGGGCCGGGCTGGTCCATAGACTGGTTCCGGCACTGCCGCGAGTTGATCGTTCCGACGGATTACCTGACCCGGCCGTATTTTGACCAGTGGATCACAACGCTTGCCGCTCAGATGGTCGATGAGGGCTACCTGACGCTCGATGAAGTCCGGTCTGGACAGTCGTCCTTCATCCCCCAGCCCGCATATCCCGCTGACACTGCCGAAGCATCGCGCGCTTATGTCAAAGCGCCGAAGAGCTATGCTAGGGAAGTTGGAACGCCCCCCAGGTTCTCTCCCGGCGATTCCGTCTGTTGTTCGCCGAGGGGGCGGCCCGGCCATACCAGGCTCCCCGGATATGTTCGAAACCGCAGAGGCGTCGTTCACTCGCATCATGGCGGCCATTTGCTTCCAGACGCATCGACGCGCGGCGAGACGAAGGCCGAACACCTTTACACGGTGATGTTCGAAGCTGGCGAGTTATGGCCCGAAGCCGAGCGTGCGACGGACCAGGTTTTTGTCGATCTTTGGGAGAGCTATATTGAGTCCGCATGACCTATACGCGCCGGAGCGACTAAGGATGCGCGACGGGGAGCCGCCGTTCCTTGAACCGTGGCATGCGCAGGCGATGGCCATGGCGGACCTGCTTGTGAAGTCCGGGCAGCTTTCTTCTAAATCGTGGGCCGAAGCGCTCGGCGCGGAGATAGGCGCGTCAGCTGCGAGGGGGGCGGCCGATAACTCGAAAGCCTATTTTGGGGCTGTCCTTTCCGCGCTGGAACGGCTGCTGGCTAACGACGGGAAGGTGTCTGCGGCGGAGCTTCACGAACGTGAGCACGCGTGGGAGGAAGCTTATTTGCGGACGCCTCATGGGCAGCCCGTAAAGCTCGACTAGCTGTTTTCCTTCACTACTTTCTCGATGTCGGCGCAATGTGTTTTTCCGCGTCCGACGATAGCTTGAAGATGGCTGCTTATTTGGAAAGGGCACTCAACGACCCTTTGTCGGACCGCCCTGAGCAGCATCGGCATTTGTTGCAGCGGACGACGGCAGCAGGGCGGAGATGCCGGGATTCAAGCCAAATTGCAACTGTGGCATCGCAGGCTCGCTGTCGCACCACCATACAGGCGAGGTCAAACAACCGGTCCCGTTCGGCCTTGCCGCAAACATCTCTACTCCTTCCACCGCTCATCGCGCCCGAACCTTCCAACGCCAGCTCCAGAAGGCGAGCCCTTCTGCGATGACAAGTGCGATCGCAGTCTTGAGGGCGAGAATCGATGCATTCGCGTTCGTGTCGACGAGCGCGAAGGCATATGGAAGCCGCGGAATGAACCGCTGGCATCCATAGTCTCAAAGCGAAAGCCGAAGGGTGTCCCTTCCCCGCCCCCGCTCCTCCCTCGCAACCCGGCCCAGCCGGAGTCGCGCCTCTAATCAGCTTTGACAACACTGAAATAGCAGGTCAACGGTTCTGGCACGGCGAGTTTTCCAGGCCAGCGTCCGGTCTGTTGCTGTTGTGCTCACATTGTGTGCGAAGAAGATCGCATAATGTATCGACGGGAACTCACGATCTACTCGTGGTGATCAGGTGCAAGGCAGAATTGCCCCTTGTAACCGCTGCTGTTGACAGCTTGCGATCGAATGTCGCCAGCTGCCCCCCATGCACCTTGGCTAGCGCAAGCAGGTAGGTGTCAGTTACCTGTCCCGATGTTAGAATTTTCGTGGGAGCGATATCACCTGACCCGACAAGGCTCACATCGTCCGGCCAAAAACTGTGACCAGGGAGCGACCGCAATTTGCGGAAGATTTCCATCACGAGTGACGGTGAACCGGGAGAGTTGGGATATTTGGGGTTGCC